>NZ_PGCL01000004.1 GCF_004297185.1 Methanofollis fontis | reverse complement strand
ACGTCATCACCCACGAGATCCCGGCTCAAAAACCCCTGATCCATGCGTTGCTCGATCTTTGAGCGTATGCGCTGCCCATCAGGGTGGGATCTCGTTATTAGGGGGGTGTTTTCCCCTCACTGGAGAGGCCGTCTCTCGTAGTACGGTATAAATCCGCCCGGTTCAGGGATCCTGCAGATCTGCCAGGATCTCTGCAACTGCCCGCTTCAATGCAGGGAGGTCCTGTTCGATGACGTCCCAGACAGCGGTCAGGTCCACACCCATATATCGATGGATCAGAATATCACGAAGGCCGGCAACCGCACGCCAGGGGACGTCCGGGCGTTTCTCTCTCACCGGTTCAGAGACCTGCTTCACCGCCTCGCCGATGATCTCGAAGTTGCGGATCACCGCGTCCTGCACCATCGGCGATGTCATGAACGCCTCCCGTTCTCGTAGGACTCGATCCTGTCGGAGTGTATGGATGAGGTACGGCCAGATCGTCTTTCACAGGGGGACGGCCTCCTGGTGGATGCGATCCCTGATATGCCAGTGCAGCCCTCCCTCGGTCACCACATCGACCCTGCGGCCGAGCAGATCCTCCAGATCCTGGACGAGGGCGACATGGTCGAGGAGATTTCTTCCCGGTTCAAACTCGACGAGGAGATCGATGTCGCTCTCCGGGGTCTCCTCGCCCCTGACGGCCGAGCCGAAGAGCCGGACCGTAAGGGCGCCGTGATCTGCTGCGATCCGCAGAATCTCATCCCGTTTTTCCAGCACATCTGCATACAGGCTCATCTGATCCTCTCCTATCTCTATAGAGGTTGCCATGGGGCCGCTCCCGTTTCCGCGATCTGCTGCCGGCCCCTTGCATGGCGTTCACCTGATAACGATGGGGGCCAGCGGCATCTGTCTCTTCCCGGTCCGCACAATGTAGAGGCCTTCGTCACCTACCCCACACCTGCTGGCCCCCACATGAGATGAACCCGGCGCCTGGAAGCCATTCCCATGGTACTGAAAGAAGGACTATGTAGGATCAGCACATATCATGGTTCGATGACTACGACGGAGTTCATCCCCGTATCAGAAAAAACCTATAAAGCTATCTCGGATCTCAAGGGCCCAAACAGAACATTCGACGAAATTATTGCAGATCTGGTAGAGCATGCGAAGAAGCAGCAGCTCGAAGATGATGTTGAGGCTGTCCTGGCCCGCAAAAGGTTCGTGGAGCTGTAAGTGTGGTTTTTCGCGTTTGTGTGGATGAAGAGGCTTATACGTTTTTGAACTCCCTTGATCCAAAGAGCCAGCGGATCATCAAAGACACCCTGAACCTCCTGAAGGAGAACCCCTATCCTCATTCTCGCGGTGACAAAGAGAAACTCCATACCGGCAAAAACCGGTCCATCTACCGGATGCATATTGCACGTTCTTTTACTGCGATCTATACCATCCAGAGGCTGCGATCGTCCATATCACCCACCTCATGACGATCGAAAAGGCACACCGGAGATACGGGCGCGTATAGCCTCGGGCGGCCAGTGATTTCCTCATTGATTTTCTTATCGCCTGAGCTCCCTCCAACAATTCTCATCAGTATGTATTCCACCTGCAGTCTGGCCGTGAGGTCGTGGACGAGGGCCCCTCTATAACAGAGCATTCAGTGCAACGTTAGCTTTATTCTACCTTCACCCAACCCTAGTATCAGGTTGAAACAATCATGTCTCCTGGGCGAGATGGAAACGATATCGATAAAGAACAGATGATCAAAGAGATCAGCCGGTGCCTGTCAGGTTTCGAGGATCTCCTGCTCGGTTACCTCTATGGTTCGTTCCTGGTGCAAAACGACTTTCATGACATCGATATAGGGATCCTCCTTTCCAGGGAGAGGAAACCCTATGAACTCTTCAAGTACTCCATGACGATCGCATCAGATCTGGAGCGGTGCATCACCCCGAGGTTTGATGTGGACCTTCGGATCCTCAACAATGCACCTGTGGAGTTTCAGTACGAGGTGGTGAGGACAGGGAGAGTGGTCTTTGCCCGGGATGAGGGGCTGCGGATCGCATTTGAGGCCGATGTCATGGCGAAGTACCTCGATCTCAAGCCTCTCTACGACAGGATGGATAGGGCCCTTCTTGCATCAGAGGTACGATGAGAATTCTTCACCACATGCGGGAGCTGCAGGACGCAATTGGAGACTGGGAGCGGTATCAATGCATCTCCCGAGAGCAATTTTTTTCCGATCGGGATACCCGAAACATGGTTTTTCATGCGATGATGGTCGGGATTCAGTCGGCGATCGATATTGCGACCGATCTGATCGCAGAAGAGCGATTGCGGAGACCGGCAAGTTACCGGGAAACGTTTGAGATCCTCAGGGAAAATGGGATCCTTCCCGAACCGCTCACTCGAGACCTTTCGGCTCTGGCGGGATTTCGCAATGTCCTGGTTCATATCTACTGGGATCTGGACCTCGAACAGGTTTATGCGATCCTCCACCAGGATCTCATCGCTCTCAAAGGATTTTTTGCTGCCATACAGGAACATCTCCAGGAACGGCGTTTGTCCGACCAATAATTATGGCTCACGATCGATCACCCCGTATATCCCCCAGCACGAGTGAGACGAGAGGCAGTCAGATCAAGCACATTCCCGTGAAAGAGTACATCTGGAAGAGTCTACACGACCTGAAAGAAGCCGGACAGAGTTATGACGACCTGCTCTCCAGGATGATCCGGCGCGAGCGGGACTATCGGGACCGGCAGATGATCGTTGATATCGACAGGGAGGGTGAGTTCGTTGCCTTTGACCCGGAAGCGATCATGAAGGACGATTGAGGCGTGGGAGTTCACGCCTGTTATCGAAAAGAAAGTTGAAGAATTTTTAAAGAAGCTGTCCGGGAAAAGCCGGCGCATCGTCATAGAAAAGATCCTGGGCCTGAGAGATGATCCCTATCCCGGGGGAAACAAGGAAAAACTCGATTACCCCCATCCTCCTGCGGTGTACCGCCTTCATGTCAGCAGGTCTTTTGCCGTGTTCTCTATCATCGAGGACAATGAGCGGATCGTGAAAATCGAGAAGATCACGACGATCGAGCGTGCTCATAAAGAGTATTCACGCACGTCAGGTTGAGACGCCCTAGCCTTCGTGCACCCACAGGACCCGGAACGGCCGTCTTTTTTGTTTCCTCTCCCGGCATTCACACGGGGTGATCCCCACAAATAAACAGAAAATCGGCGAAATTGCCTGGATTCAGAGGATTTCCGCCCGGAGTCCTGCTCCACCCCCGGCGGTATGCGGGGGTGTGAAGGGGTTTGTATTACTGCCAATCATATTGGCTCCCAGAAGGGCAGGAGAGGGGGCGGAATTTCGTTGATTTTTCGGATGCCGTCCGCAGGGGATGGATCTCTGGATCTCGGCGGTATGGGGCGGGATTGGGGGGGTGATCCCTGGATCCAGGCCAGATATGGGCGTATTTTGTCAATGGTGAAGGGCGGGTCCCGGAGGGGGTGTCCTCAGGGGAGGGGCCATGCGCTCCATTCCCGGGGTAATGGGGATCCATCGGTTTTAAAGCGGGTATCCCTGGAAATAACAGCCTATAGTGGAGATCGTTGATGGGGCCAAAGAGAAACCCATATAGGTCATTGCCGCAAAATATGCTGTGAGTTTTCGCACATTCTCCCGGAGACCCCCCACCATGAAGACGATCATCCTTGCGGGCGGTTCGGGCACCCGCCTTTTCCCCCTGAGTCGGACCTGCTACCCGAAACAGTTCATCCCCCTCCTCGGCAAAGAGTCGCTTTTCCAGCGAAGCGTGCGGCGGGCGCTCCTCTTCTCCCGCCCCGAGGAGATCTACGTGATCACGAGCACCGCGCACCGCTTCCTGGTCGCCGATCAGCTCGCCGAGATCGGCGCCCCCTGCCGCGTCCTCACCGAACCGGAGGGGAAGAACACCCTCCCGGCGATCGCCTACGGCATGATGACCATCCTGGAGGAGTGCGGGGACGATACCGTCGCCGTGCTCTCCTCGGACCAGCTCATCGAGGGCGGTGACGCCTACACGACGACCTTCAGGGCGGCAGAGGGCCTCGTGGAGGAACACCTAGTCACCACGATCGGCCTCTCCGACCTCGCGGTCGTATAGAAAGCTCTCCAATCTCAGAAAGATCTAATGGAGTTGAGTTATTCAATGGCGCAGACTATCACCCAAATTAGAGGATTATTGTCATATATTGGTTCGTGTCATCTTTTATTCAAACGTGTTCGGCGTTATGTCTTAATGCACTTATATAACCCACTTTTCGGAGCACATGGCAGAAACTTTTCGTTCGATCCAGATGGAGAGTATTACTTTGAGAATATTTTTGTAGGCGACGATGTATCACTTGGCAGTAGACCCACCCTAATCGCGTCTCGTTCATCTATTCACATTGGAAATAAGGTGATGTTCGGCCCTGAAGTGACCATTAGAGGGGGTAATCATAATACAACATTTATAGGAAAATATATGATCGATGTACGGGATGTTGATAAAAGGCCCGAGGATGATCTGGGTGTGGTCATCGATGATGATGTATGGATTGGTACCCGTGCTATTATTTTACATGGAGTAACAGTTGGTCGAGGGGCAATTGTTGCAGCGGGAGCAGTCGTAACACGGAGTGTTCCACCGTATTCTGTCGTTGCAGGAGTGCCAGCAAAAGTGATAAAATTTCGCTGGGATGTTGATACCATCTTACGACATGAAGAAACCCTATATCCAATAGAAAAAAGATTCTCCCGCAAATATTTGGAAAAAATTCAAAATGAGCAAAGATTAATGGGACGTGTAAAATGAGGATCACATCCTAATTTTAGGATGTCCTGAAATTATATACATCCTAAAAATCCCGAAAAACCCATCAAAGATCTACTACTATACGGCTATGCTCCCACGGTGTTTCCTTAATTAGGAGTTGATCAGCCCCCTTAGTTTAACCGCACCATATGAACTCATTTCGATACAATTTTCTATGGAAAAGACGAATAAAATTAAAATTCTAAAAAAATGGCGAGAACGATATGAAATACATCATCACAGGCGGGGCAGGGTTCATCGGCTCGAATCTTGCCGGCGCACTTTCACAGGACCACGAGGTCACGATCATCGACAACCTCGCAACAGGGCGGATGGAAAACATCCAGGGCCTTATCGATAACGGAACCGTCACCTTTGTCCGGGGAGATATCAACGACGCACCCCTCCTCCAGGACCTCTTCCAGGACGCTGACGGCATCTTCCACCAGGCCGCCCTCCCGAGCGTCCAGCGCTCGGTGAAGAACCCGTTTGCCACGCATGAGGCAAATGTCACCGGCACCTTAAACGTCCTCCTCGCGGCCCGCGACGCAGGCGTCCGGAAGGTCGTGATGGCCTCCTCCTCGTCGGTCTACGGCAACACACCCACCCTGCCCAAACACGAGGGTATGACTCCAGGCCCCCTCTCCCCGTACGCCGTCTCAAAGATCGCCGACGAGTACTATGCCTCAGTCTTCTCCGACCTCTACGGCCTCCAGACCGTCTGCCTCCGCTACTTCAACGTCTTCGGCCCGCACCAGGACCCGAACTCCCAGTATGCCGCCGTCATCCCGAACTTCGTGAAGCAGATCCTGGTCGGCCGGCCGCCGGTCATCTACGGCGACGGAGGACAGACCCGTGACTTCACCTATATCAAAAACGTCGTCCAGGCCAACATAAAATCGATGGAGAGCGACGCACAGGGTGCCTTCAACATCGCCTGCGGGGAGCGGATCGACCTGCTGACGCTCGCCCACACCATCATGGAGATCGTGGGCACAGACGTCGAACCGGTCCACGAAGCGCCCCGCCCGGGCGACGTCCGGGACTCCCTGGCCGACATCTCCCGGGCACAGGCAGCGTTCGGGTATGCACCGCAATATGACCTCAAAGCAGGACTCAAGGAGACAATCGCATGGTTCAGGAATCATTGAAGGACAAGACCGTCTGCGTCGTCGGGCTCGGCTACGTGGGCCTGCCCCTTGCAGAGGCATTTGCACAGAAGATCAACACCATCGGCTACGAGATCGTCGAAGAAAAAGCGCGGCACATCGCCAAGACCACGAAGGCGCCCCTGCACGTGACCTCCGACCCCACCGAGATCAAAAAGGCCGACTTCATCTCGATCTGTGTCCCGACGCCGGTGAAGCGGACCAAGGAGCCCGACCTCTTCTTTGTCGAGTCGGCGGCCCGCACCGTCGGCCGGAACCTCAAGCCCGGTGCGATCGTCGTCCTGGAGTCGACGGTGTACCCTGGCGTCACCGAGGAGATCGTCAAACCGATTCTTGAAAAAGAATCAGGCCTCGTCTGCGGGAAGGACTTCAAGGTCGGCTACTCGCCCGAGCGGATCAACCCGGGCGATGAGGCGCACGAGCTCGCCAGGATCACCAAGATCGTCGCCGGCATGGACCAGGAGTCCGGCGACACCCTTTCAGAACTCTACGGCCTCATCACCACCGTCTACCGCGCCCCCGACATCAGGACGGCCGAGGCGGCGAAGGTGATCGAGAACATCCAGCGCGACCTGAACATCGCCCTGATGAACGAGCTCTCCCTCATCTTCCACAAGATGGGCATCGACACCCAGGAGGTCATAAAGGCCGCCGGCACGAAGTGGAACTTCCACCAGTACCGCCCCGGCCTCGTCGGCGGCCACTGCATCCCGGTCGACCCCTACTACCTCGTCCACAAGGCCCAGGAGCTCGGCTACCACCCCCAGGTGATCCTGGCCGGGCGTGCGATCAACGACTCCATGCCCGGGCATGTTGCCGACATGGCGATCAAAGAGTTGAATCGGGCCGGCAAGGTGATCAGGGACTCGAAGGTGCTGATCATGGGCCTCACCTACAAGGAGAACGTCCCGGACACCAGGGAGAGCCCGGTCAGCGAGATGATCCACGAGTTGAAGGAGTTCGACGTGAACGTGTATGGGTATGACCCGCTGCTCGGGGCAAAAGAGATTGAGCGGTTCGGGGCGCGGCCGATCGCATCGCTCCAGGGCGTCGGCAGCCCGGTGGACTGCATCATCATCAACTCGCCGCATGATGCGTTTGCGTCGCTGACGCTGGATGAGGTGCTCCAGATCTGCAATGGGAAGCCGATCATTGTGGATGTGACAGGGATGTTGAGGAGGAATGATGGGGTGAGGGAGGGGTGTGTTTACCGGACACTTTAGAACAATTTTAGCTCTGTGAAAGGTTCTGAGTCAAAAAAATTAAAAAACAAAAAATGTGTCAATTATTGAAAAATCAAAATATTTATTGTATATAGATAACAGATCATAGAGTCGACTTATAGAAGGCGTGAATAATATAGATGGGGTCTATTGTATGAAAAACATCATCGTCACCGGCGGAGCAGGTTTCATCGGTTCTGCAGTTATACGCCACCTGATCGGGCAATCGGACCACATAGTAATTAATGTTGACAAATTAACGTACGCGGGTAATTTAGAATCGCTCAAAGAAGTGGAATGCAGTCCACGTTATCATTTTGAACAGGTAGATATTTGTGATCCATCCAGTTTACAGAGGGTATTTGAACAATATCAACCAGATATTGTCATGCATCTCGCCGCGGAATCGCATGTTGACCGCTCCATTGATGGCCCCGCAGCGTTTGTCCAGACCAATATCTTTGGAACGTATACTCTTCTAGAAGTGGCCCGGAAGTTCTACGAGACGTTGTCCCCTGATAAAAAGAACCAATTCCGTTTTCACCACATCTCGACAGATGAAGTATATGGTGATCTGGAAGAGGAAGATAAACCTTTTACCGAAATAAATCCATATAAGCCAAGTTCACCCTATTCTGTAAGCAAAGCAAGCTCAGATCATCTCGTCAGAGCATGGTTCAGGACATATGGACTGCCAACAATCGTAACAAACTGCTCTAATAACTACGGACCATATCAGTTCCCGGAAAAACTCATTCCCCTTATAATCCTCAATGCACTTGAAGGTAAACCCCTGCCAATATACGGAAAGGGTGATCAGATCCGCGACTGGCTCTATGTTGAAGACCACGTTCGCGCCCTCTGTCTGGTGGCCACACAGGGAAAAGTTGGAGAAACCTATAATATTGGTGGCAACAGCGAAAAGCGGAACCTTGAAGTCGTACAAAAAATCTGCGAGTTACTCGAAGAACGCGTTCCAGGCAAGCCAAACGGCATCGAACATTATCAGGACATGATCACTTTTGTAACAGATCGACCGGGTCATGACAGACGCTATGCTATAGACGCAAGCAAAATACAAAGAGATCTTGGCTGGGCCCCTACAGAGTCGTTTGAGTCAGGTCTTCGTAGAACCATTGAATGGTATCTAAGGAACCTTGACTGGTGCAAGAGGGTGCAGGACGGATCCTATCAGAGAGAACGACTGGGGGTTCAGATATGAAAGGGATCGTGCTCGCTGGAGGTAGCGGCACGCGGCTCTACCCGATCACCAGGGGGATTTCCAAGCATCTTCTGCCTATATATGACAAGCCGATGATCTATTATCCCTTATCGGTGTTGATGCTCGCGGGTATCAGGGATATCCTGATCATCACCACACCAGAAGATCAAAACAGTTTCATTCGGCTCCTTGGGGATGGCAGCCAGTTCGGAATTGAACTGACCTATGCGATCCAGCCCAGTCCTGACGGATTGGCCCAGGCCTTTATCATAGGAGAGGATTTTATCGGCGACGATAATGTATGCCTTATTCTGGGCGACAACATATTCTATGGCCAGAATTTCACTCCCCGACTCAGAAAAGCGCTCAACCAGACATCCGGTGCAACGATCTTTGGGTACCAGGTAAAAGATCCAGAGCGCTTCGGGGTCGTGGAGTTTGACAAAAAGATGAGAGCGATCTCTATAGAGGAAAAGCCAGCGCACCCGAGATCAAACTATGCGGTCACCGGCCTCTATTTCTACGACAATAATGTTGTGGAGATTGCCAAACAGGTCAAGCCCTCAAACCGCGGCGAACTTGAAATAACCAGCGTCAATCAGGCATACATGGAGCGTGGCGCTCTTAACGTAGAACTGCTTGGGCGGGGCTTTACCTGGTTGGATACAGGTACCCACGACAGCCTCCTTGATGCAGCCCAATTCGTAGAAACGATAGAGAAACGGCAGGGCTACATGATCGCCTGCCTTGAAGAGATTGCCTGGCGGAATGGTTGGTTGAGCGATGAACAGATTAAAGATCTAGCACTACCTGTAGCCAAAAATGGTTATGGACATTATCTTCTTGAGTTGCTGAAGTCAGAGGGCGTGATGCACGTATGATCCCCGTAACAAAGTCCTATCTTCCAGAAAAAAGCAATTATATCAGGTATATCGAGCGCTGCTACCAGAACAACCAGCTTACAAACAACGGTCCTCTGGCTCAAGAGCTGAAAGAGCGCCTGGAGAAATATCTTGGGGTACGCAACCTCCTCCTGGTAGCCAACGGAACTCTGGCCCTCCAGGTAGCCTATAGGGCTCTGGGTGTTACGGGAAAAGCGATCACCACACCATTCAGTTTCCCTGCCACCAGCAGTTCACTGAAATGGGAGGGCATCGAACCAATTTATGCTGATATCGACGCGGATAGCCTGAATTTGTGCCCTCAAAAAACCAGGGTAGCAATAGAGCCAGGCGTTACTGCCATTGTTCCGGTTCATGTGTACGGAAACCCCTGTGATGTAGAAGTCTTTGATCAGATAGCAAACGAGTATAACCTGAAGGTGATCTACGATGCTGCCCATGCTTTTGGTGTAAAGTTAAATAACAAAAGCGTTCTGCAGTGGGGCGACGCCGCTACGCTCAGTTTCCACGCGACCAAAGTGTTTCATACGGTCGAGGGTGGAGCGATTATCTTTAAAAAGAAGGAGGACTATGAGCGGGCATGCAGTATTATCAACTTCGGCTACGACAATGGCGAGGTAGTTGGCGTCGGGATAAACGCCAAGATGAGCGAGTTCCATGCCGCCATGGGACTGTGCATGCTGGATGAGATCGACATGGTCCTCCAGAAGCGAAAAGAGGTGTATAACCGCTATTACGAAGCATTTGATGGGCACATCGAGATGCCAGTGTGGAAAATAGGCGCCACGCGAAATTATGCCTATTTCCCGGTGATATTTCCTTCAAAATCCGCATTGCTCAAAACCCAGGAGCACCTGAATGAAGCGGAAATATTTCCACGACGGTACTTTTATCCCTCACTGGACACCCTTGGATATGGTCGTTCCGAACAGGAAACCCTCATATCGAGGAGTAAGGCAAGTAGGGTGCTCTGTATTCCTATGTACCCCACGCTTCCCTTAGATGTTCAGGAACAGATCATTTCAACGATGATCTCGTCATGGGATGCCGGTGTTGAGGGGATGCCGGCGGAACTCAAGGAGAAAGGTTTGATTGAAGGGTAACTACATGAAGAGAATTCTGATGCTTGGTGAGGCGTTTGCGCAGATCACTGCCATAGGGGGAGTCAGATAAAACCAGGGGTCATGATATTCCGGTAAATTGGAGTTTTGTCCCAAAACGTCTTTGCCGGGCGGGAACACCCACTTGAAACTCTTCGAGTTTCTCATGCACCCAGCAAAACAGGGGGTGCACTTCTCGGCCCCCCCCTGTAGAGCGATATCAGGACAACACCTTCCCTGTTCTGACCTCTGTTATGGCCTAGGGGGCGGAAATCTTCTAGAAAGATGTTCCGATAAGGGTACAACAAAATTTTGCAAACCCTTTTAAAATGACCTCAGAGATAGGTATTTGGTGATGAAGGAGCAATGATTATGGACGGATATAGAGTCAACTGGGAATCAAAAAAGATTCATTACACTTCCAAATTGTGTGACGGAATGTTTCCCATTACAATGCGTGAGTTCATAACATCTGATTGTAACGGAGTTCTCCTGCTATCAGGGGAAGTATCCATTCGAAGGGGATTCAGTTGCGCAGAATGTGAGCAAAAGAGTTGTGCCTGCCGATGCATGATACACTTGAAACAGAGACTGTAAAAAAATGTCAAAAATAAGGAGTAGATAGCCAATATGTGTGCTTCAATATTCACTGGCGTTGATATAATCGCCATCTCCCGCTTCCATGCTCCAACCACACAAAAGAAATCCTTCCTCAACCTCTGCTTTACCCCGCACGAACAAGCGTACTGCTTCTCCAAAGCAGATCCAGCGCAGCACCTTGCCGCACGCTTTGCTGCAAAAGAAGCTGTAATCAAAGCACTCTCTGGTCTCGACCTCTATCTGGAAAGAAACAAAATTGAAGTATTCAATAATAAAACAGGCAGACCCTATCTCGTACTCCATACAAATAACGACAAAATCCTATCTTTAAAATCAGATATAAGTATAAGCCACTCAGAAACCTCCGCAATTGCTTTTGTTATCCTCTACACAGATACAAAAAAAACTATATGTTCATATAAAGAGAATAGTAAAACAACTCAGATTCAAAGAGGTCATGAGCTTGTCAAATTTGGAAAAATACAACAACGCCTTCCAAGAGGCGTTTGGAATCGACGAATCAAAACTCAATGCAGACTTAAAGTATCAGAGTATCCCCGAATGGGACTCGGTTGGTCACATGAGTTTAATCGCCGAACTCGAAGACACCTTTGATATCATGATGGAAACAGATGATATCATTGATCTCTCATCTTATGAAAAAGGACGGGAAATTCTTGCAAAATATGGTATGGAGTTCTAACCAACTCAATACATTCAGGTAGTGCCCATGACATTTACTTTTTTCAACTCCCTTGATCAGTATGGAAATAAAACTGCCCTCATAACTAATGCAGGAGTTGAAATCTCTTATCACACATTGCTATCCGTGGCAGACAAAGTCGCTGGAACGATTGAAAAAAGATGTCTCGTTTTTTGTGTCTGCAACAATAATTTTGAATCAGTAGCAGGTTATATCGGTTTTTTACGAGCGCAAATTGTCCCTATTTTAATTAATCCTGATATTGACACAGCCCTTTACACTGAACTGGAACGTACTTATCAGCCTTCCTATGTATGGGCTCCAAAAAATTTTGCAAAAGGAACTCTCAGTTATGCATATGGAAATTACGAACTCAACAAAACCAGATACAATATCGTGCATGAACTTTATGATGAACTTGCGCTTCTCTTAACTACATCTGGCAGTACAGGCAGTCCAAAACTCGTCCGTCAGTCCTACAAAAATATTGAGAGCAATACCAATTCGATTATTGAATACCTCAGCATCACAGAAATCGACCGTGCGATAACCACACTTCCTCTGAGTTACACCTACGGTCTCTCTATTCTTCACACTCACTTTGCAGCAGGTGCAACAGTTATTCTGACCGATGCGTCTCTCATGAGCAAATCATTCTGGTCTCTGTTAAAAGAACAGAAAGCAACAACATTCGGTGGAGTGCCCTATACCTATGAAATGCTGAAAAAACTCAGGTTTGATAGAATGGATTTGCCGTCTCTCACATATCTGACACAGGCTGGGGGCAAACTTTCCAAAGAACTCTCACTTGAATTTTCGGAAATCTGTGCAAAGCAGGAAAAGAAATTCATTGTCATGTATGGGCAGTCTGAAGCGACTGCACGCATGTCTTACCTTCCATGGGAATATGCAATTATAAAAGCAGGCAGTATAGGTATTGCAATTCCTCACGGCAAGTTTACTCTGATTGATCCCAATGGTGAGGAGATTACAACACCACATGTTACTGGCGAGTTGGAATATGAAGGAGACAATGTCACCCTTGGCTATGCAGAGTCGATTGAAGATTTGGCAAAGGGTGATGAAAATTATGGTGTTTTGCAAACTGGTGACATGGCGGAGTTTGATGAGGAGGGATTTTTTTATATCGTCGGTCGCAAAAAACGATTCCTAAAGATATTTGGCAACCGTGTGAATCTCGATGAAGTAGAAGGTCTGCTAAAATCAAAGGGCTATGACTGTGCAGTTGGTGGCGTTGATGACCACATGAAAATATTTGTCACGGATAAACGTCAATTGGAAAATGTAAAGCATTTTGTCAGTGGAAAAACCGGCCTGAATCCTGCGGCATTTACCTCAGTGTACATCGAATCAATTCCAAGAAACGAATCAGGTAAAATTTTATATGCGAATCTGGAGGAGATGTAGTGTCTGCGGTTGATGAGTTATTATCAGCGGCTCCGTTCTCACTGAGCAAAGATGAGAAGAGTGAGTTGTATGCCAAATCTCTTTTTGAACTGACGAAGAACAGTTATGATAACTGCGACTATTATAAACGAATATTACAGATTCTGAATTTTTATCCTAATGTGTCACATAAGAAAGAAGACTATCCTTTTCTTCCAGTCAGATTGTTCAAGGACTTTAATTTGCTGAATGTCCCACACGAAGAAATTGTAAAAACGATGACATCATCAGGGACTACTGGTCAGAAAGTTTCAAAAATTTATCTTGACAGAACTACGTCAACCAATCAGACAAAGGTTCTTGCAAAAATCTGTTCTGAGTTCTTGGGAAGTCAACGCAGACCAATGTTGATTATAGATTCCAAATCTGCTTTAAAAGACAGAAATATGTTTTCTGCCCGTGGTGCGGGAATTATTGGTTTTTCTATGGTTGGCAGAGGAGCCACGTATGCTCTTGATGAGGAGATGAACCTTGACCTTGATTCAGTTAATGCATTTCTGGCGAAATATCCAAACGAACCAGTACTGCTGTTTGGGTTCACCTCAATTATCTGGGAGCATTTTTTCAAGGCTCTTGAGCGGTTGGATGTAAAACTGCCTTTAGACGGTGCGGTTTTGATCCATGGCGGCGGATGGAAGAAACTTATTGACCAACAGGTGGATAATGAGACATTTAAAAAATCACTCATAAGCCGTTGCGGAAACATTACTGTTCTGAATTATTACGGGATGGTTGAACAGACAGGCTCCATCTTTATGGAGTGCGAGTGCGGACGGCTTCATGCTTCAAACTACTCTGATGTGATTATCAGAAATCCTGATGATTTTTCAGCATGTGGAGTTGAAGAGAGAGGACTTGTGCAGTTGATTTCACTGTTACCGGAAAGTTATCCCGGACACAGCATTTTAACCGAAGATATTGGTGAACTTACCGGCGAGGATGACTGCCCCTGTGGACGACGCGGTAAGACATTTATTATCCATGGGAGAATTAAAAATACAGAGCTACGGGGATGCAGTGACACCTATGAAAAACGATAATATTACCTGGCTCGTAGGAGACAAAATTCCCGAATACAGAGTGTTTGAACCGTATTCTGATGTGGTATGCAGTTTTCTAAGTGATTTATCTCAGACATTACTGAAGGATAAATCTGCCACACAATATCCAGATATTGCATCCTTCGCATATTTCTGTCGTAAGGCAAATATTTTGAAAAAGAAAGAATCTTTTGTTGATAGGAAGATTCGGCTTGGACGTGGCATCATATTTCACATTTCTCCATCAAATGTCCCCATCAATTTTGCATTTTCCTACGTCTTTGGTCTTTTAGCAGGGAATGGAAACATCGTGCGGGTTCCATCAAAAACTTCTCCTCAGACTGACATTGTCTGCAATGCAGTAAAAATACTCATCACCGATGAAAAATACGGTGACATTCATGCCTCCACCGCATTTGTGAAATATGGGCATGAAGATGAGATCACAGCATATTTTTCATCAATTGCACAGGGAAGGATTATCTGGGGAGGGGATGGAACAATCGCATACATCAGAAAGTTTGCACTTCCTTCGCGAGGTGTAGATATTGCCTTCTCTGACCGGTATTCTTGTGCAGTAATTGACAGTGATGCGGTGATGGATGCAGATACAAAAGAGATTAAGAGACTTGCCAATGCTTTCTACAATGATACCTATCTGATGGACCAAAATGCATGCTCCTCTCCACAGTTGATTGTGTGGAGGGGTGATGCCTGCAAGGAAGCACAGAAAAAGTTCTGGAATGCAGTTGCAGATTTTGCATCAAGAAAGTATGATCTCCAGCCGGTCTCGGCAGTTGACAAGTACACGAAGCTTTGTTCTGAAGCTATTGAAAATAAGTATGTCTCTGCTGTTTCACGCTACGGGAATATCCTGTATATTGCTGATTTAACTGAACTTCCTGATACAGTAGATAATTTCAGAGGGATCTGTGGGTATTTCTATCAGTATCACTGTGACGATTTGGCTGAGATAGCGCACATCGTGAATGAAAAATATCAGACGTTAGTTTACTATGGGTTATCCCCGCCAGAGTTATCTGAATTTGTAACAAAGAATCAGTTGAAAGGAATTGACCGCATTGTCCCGATTGGTCAGGCACTGGATATTGATGTCATCTGGGACGGTTATGATTTGATTAAAACACTATCAAGAATTATTGACGTGAGGTAAAAATGTTATTAAAAGGAAAAACAGCGGTAATTACTGGTTGCCTTCGGGGAATAGGGCGGACAACAATGGATCTGTTTGCAGAAAACAGAGCAAATATATTTGCCTGTGCACAGATCGAAGATGTTGAATTTTCCTCACATATAGAGAAAATCGCAAAAAAATATGATATATCCATCACTCCAATATATTTTGATTTAATGGATGAAAATGCCATAAAATCAGGTATGAAAAAAATACTTTCTGCAAAGCAACCTATTGATATTCTAGTAAATAACGCTGGAATGACCTCCAATGCGTTATTCCAGATGACAAGTATCGCAAAAATGCGGGATGTTTTTGAAGTAGATTTCTTTTCTCAGATGCTGATAACGCAAAGCATTGTAAGAGTCATGCTTAAACAGAAATCAGGCAGTATCATTAACATTTCATCTATCGCCGGAATTGATGGAAATGCCGGCCAAATTGCCTATTCCGCAGCGAAAGCAGCTCTCATCGGGGCTACAAAGACTATGGCATTGGAACTCGGTTCATCGGGCATTCGTGTAAATGCAGTTGCACCAGGAGTTATTGATACCGATATGACACGCTCCCTCTCTGATGAAATTAAAACTGAATTAATTGCTCCTGCATCAATACCCAGACTTGGAACAAAAGAAGAAGTTGCCAAAGTTCTCCTTTATCTTGGCAGTGATTTGTCAGAATACGTCACAGGGCAGGTAATACGCATTGATGGTGGAATAGGGTGTTAATGTGCTATTAAAAGGAAAAACGGCAGTAATTACCGGATGTAATCGAGGTATTGGGAAAGCAATCCTTGAAACCTTCGCAGAGAATGGTGCAGATATATGGGCTCTCGTTAGAAAAGAAAATGATGAATTTACTAATCTTATTACCTCCCTCTCTAAAAAATATGAAGTGACTATCACCCCCATCTATGTTGATTTCGCAGACATGGAACAGATCAAAAATGCTGCTAAGGCTATTATCTCATCAAAACAACAAGTTGATATTTTGGTGAATAACGCAGGGATAACCTATAATGCTTTGTTTCAGATGACATCACTGGAAAAAACGCATGAAGTATTTCAGATAAATTACTTTGCACCTCTTATATTGACCCAGTATATTGTAAAAATGATGGTAAAATATGGTGGAGGGAACATTGTTAATCTATCTTCATCTGCAGCAATTGATTCGAATCCTGGGCGTGGAGTTTATGGTGCAAGTAAAGCAGCACTGCTCTGTTCTACCAAAACAATAGCAGCAGAACTTGGAGAAAAGGGAATCCGTGCAAACTGTATCGCTCCTGGGATAACAAGTACAGATATGGTCGCCGAAAGTATGTCTGACGCGGTTATTGCAGAGACTGTTTCGAAGACAATGTTGCACAGGATGGGAAAACCAATGGATATTGCAAACACTGCCTTATTCTTAGCATCCGATTTATCAAGTTATATAACGGGTCAGGTTATTCGTGTTGACGGTGGATTAAGGAGATGACTGGTCATGCAGCCTCAAGCTAGATTAAACGACTTAAATGCAATGTCAAAACGCATGCGCCTGAATATCATCAAACTTGCTTATCAGGTTGGCAATAATGGTGCTCATATCGCTCCCGCGTTATCATGTAATGAAATTATAGCTGTTCTCTATGGTGACGTGATGAATCTTAATCCAAAAAACCCAGTATCGCAGGAGAGAGATCGTTTTCTTATTGGAAAAGGTCATGGGGCGCTTGCATTATATGCAGCATTATGCGACACTGGATTTTTTTCAGAAGAGTTACTTTTCACTTACCAGAAAAATGGAGGCGACCTGCCGGGGCAGCCTTCAATGAATCTATCACTTGGTATCGAAGTTTCCAGCGGGAGTTTAGGCAATGCACTGTCTGTCGGAGAAGGGATAGCTCTTTCCGCAAAGAAGAATGGGGATAAATACAAGACCTATGTTTTACTTGGAGATGGTGAATGTAATGAAGGAACAATCTGGGAAACTGCAATGTCCGCATCTCATTTTAGACTTGATAACCTGATCGCTATTGTAGATTTAAATGGTATGCAAAGTGATGGTCAATCTGCTAAAATTCTCAATATGGGCAATTTCCGCGAAAAATGGAGTTCATTTGGGTGGAATGTAATTGAAGCAGATGGTCATGATATTGAGAGTTTGTACAATGCCTTTCATGCAATAAAACAGGAACGAAAACCAACTGTCATTCTTGCTCATACCATAAAAGGTCACGGAGTCTCTTTCATGGAAAACAATAATTCATGGCATCATAATCACCTCTCAAGTGAACAGTATGAACTTGCGTTATCTGAATTGGAGGCAAAGTAATGCTTGATATATCATCAAAGAATGTCAGAACTTGGTCAAAACTCGGTTCACGCGGAACATTGGGGTCTGCTCTTCTTGATTTAGCCTCCTCCAAAGAAGATTTAGTTGTTCTGAGTGCAGACCTAGGCAATACTTCCGGTCTTGGAAGATTCATGAATGTGCATCCTAACAAATTCTATAATCTGGGTATTGCAGAATCAAACATGGTCGGTGTTGCAGCGGGAATGGCGAAAGAAGGAAATTGTGTGTTTGCAACAACATTTTCCAATTTCCTTGCCATGCGAAGTTATGAGCAGATTCGGCTGAATATGGGATATATGCAGTTCCCGATAATTCTGGTTGGTGTTGGGAGCGGTTTTGAAATGGGTATGTTTGGAAACACGCATTATGGAATTGAAGACATGGCATTAATGCGTGCTGTTCCAAACATGACTTTACTATCACCCGCAGATGGTGCAGAGATCATAAAAACTGTCAATGCTGCTGTTGAGTATGCTAGACCCGTATACATTCGTCTTACAGGTGGAATGAATCTTCCAATTGTCTACAAAGAAAATTATGAATTTGAAATCGGCAGGGCAGTTACCCTTCGTGAGGGTGATGACATGACGATTATTGCGACCGGAACTATGGTGTATGAGAGCCTGTGTGCCGCTGAGTATCTTGCAGAACACGATATTGAGGCTGAGGTTGTTGATATGCATACTATTAAACCACTTGATACATCAGTGATTGATCGCGCTGTTTCCAAAAAACTGATCATAACTGTGGAAGAACACAGTGTTGTTGGTGGGTTGGGTGGAGCAGTTGCCGAATATAAGACAACACTGCATAGTGCCCCGCCACAGTTGTTTATCGGTGTTCCTGATACATTTGGGAAAGCCGGTGAATACAAATGGATGCTAGAACATTATGGTTTGACTGCGAAGGGAATTGCGGAAAAGATATTTGATATGTATGTTGTCTAATATACTATTATTTAAACACTTTTTTGTCTTCATTGGTTTTCATAGGTCTTGCCGGATTTCCTAATGCAATTACTGTATCAGGAATCTCACGAACAACGACTGAAGCTATACCGATAATAACCTCGTTGCCTATCTTTAGACCTTCTTTTACACAAGCATTCATTCCAATATACGATTCATGGCCTATGTGGCACGACCCTGCAACATGTACTAAGCCAGAAATAATCGTGTTGTCTGCGATAACCGTGTTATGACCAACTAACGCATTGGGCTGAATATAAACATTCTTCCCAATTACAACATCGCAAGATATTATGGCTTGAGCGCAAATCACTGTACCACCGCCTATTTCTGTTGACGCAGGGATGTGGACGTTGGGGTGGATAAGTGTTGCAAATTTATATCCCTCAGTTTGAAGTGTTTCAGCTAACATCTTTCTATTTTTAGGTTCACCCACTGCGACGATAATTTCGATGTCATCGTGATTGTTAATCTGTTTTAGTTCCTGAAATGAAGTAACTTGACAATTTTGAAAATTCTTCTCATCTCTAAAATCATCAATAAAGAATATCTGATTCCACCTGTGTTGTACATTATTAATTTGTTTAGCGAGTTCCAAGACTTCTCTACCAAGGCCCCCTGTTCCATAAATCCCAAGTATCATCATTTACTCTTATGTTGTTTTCATACTTGAGGATGTTGAAGAGAGGAGAGGCGCATTGGCGAGTAAAAATAAAATAAGAAATAGATAATTAATTCTTAAACTGCATAAAAAAACCATGTCCTATGAAACATAGGGGTTGTCCTAAAATATCTTCACCGGGAGGGAGACACCCACTCGAAACTCGTCAAGTTGTCATAACCCCGCCGTTTCGCCGGATGCGCCTCTCAGTCCATTCACTACGTGACGATTACCTAGGCAAAGACCCTTACCCCATTCTGACCTCTGATAGGGTCTTGGTAGCCGAAATATTCTAACAAGGGGTGAAAGACTCAAAACCGTAACCTCAAATAGAAACGAACCCAATAAAATCCCACTCGTGCATGCCAGAAGATAATCTCAAAACCAGCGTACTCACATCCCTCTTCTGGAAACTTCTGGAGCGAGGAGGAGTAACCGGAGTACAATTCATTGTACAGATTATCCTCGCACGCCTGCTCCTCCCCGAAGACTTTGGCGTAATCGCACTGATTATAGTATTCATCTCAATCTCTCAGACATTTGTGCAAAGCGGGCTTGGAACAGCCCTCATCCAGAAAAAAGAAGTAACAGATGAAGATTACTCGTCTGTATTCTACCTCACTCTTGGGGTTGCAATCGTATTCTACTGCATCCTCTTCCTGGCATCTCCCTTCATTGCGGCATTCTATAACCAGCCATTAATATCCCCGGTCCTCCGCGTACTGGGTCTCACGCTCTTCTTCGGAGCCATAAACTCCATCCAGAACGCAGTCATCGCAAGAAACTTTCAGTTCAGAAAACTCTTCATCAGCAGCCTTGGTGCAGTCCTCCTCTCGGGAGGCGTAGGAGTTGCCATGGCCCACGCAGGATACGGCGTCTGGGCACTTGTCGGCCAACAACTGACATCGATCATAGCACTCTGCACCATTATGTGGTTCACTGTACAATGGAGACCAAAACTCCTCTTCTCACTTACACGGGTAAAAGAATTATTCTCATTTGGCTGGAAACTCCTGGTATCAGGCCTTATAGACGTAACATACAATAACATCAGTTCTCTGGTTATCGGGAGACTCTATCCTGCAAGCATGCTCGGGTACTACACAAAAGGGCAGGAGTTCCCGAAAGTACTTGTATCAAACATCAACAGTTCGATTCAGGCAGTGATGTTTCCTGCATACTCCAGAAACCAGGACAACAGACCCCTGGTAAAACAAATTGTGCGCAGATCATTGGTCACCAGTTCATTCCTAGTCTTCCCTGCAATGGCTGGTCTTGCAGCCATTGCAGAGCCCCTGATCGAACTGCTGTTAACAGAAAAATGGCTCATGTGTGTTCCATTTCTCCAGATATTCTGTGCAGTGTATGCACTCTGGCCGATCCATACAGCAAATCTTCAGGCAATCAATGCCCTTGGGCGCAGTGACGTCTTCCTGAAGCTTGAAATCGTGAAGAAAGTTATCGGGTTGTCCGTGCTTGCGGTTACTATCCCGATCGGTATCTATGCCATGGCTCTGGGAATGGTTGTGACGGGAGTAATCGGAACACTCATCAATGCATATCCCAACAAAAAACTGCTAGACTATAGTTTCACCGAGCTGTGGAAAGATCTCATGCCAGCCCTTACGCTCTCTCTGGTAATGTGTGGGATTGTATACAGTATTCAGTTTCTGGGATTGTCGATTTGGGCCACGCTTATTTTACAGATCATGGTTGGAGTTGGCGTATATGTGGGACTTGCGTGGTTGTTGAAGTTGGAGTCATTAACATACATGATGAATACGGTGAAAGAATACGTGCCAGGAAGAAAAGGGTCGTGCTAGAAATAGTTCTATTTAAGCACGAAGGCGACCACAACGGGTAAAGATAAATGACAGGATCTGAGTGAGTTGGAGATCACCCCGATACCTTTTCGATTTGGGTAGCTACTTTTCCGTGGAAGATATCACTTTATTTATTAATTTTTCTATCTTATTTAGTACCACTTTTTGGCCATACAGTGACAATAAAATCTGCCGATTATGTTCAATATCGACTTCAGATAAATGTGAATCTAGTAAATCAGGGGAATCAAATAATTCATCGATTGAAAAAATAACTGCACCTTTTTCTTTTAAAAAAGAATATAGGGGGTTTATTTTATTTAAAAAAACATTTGCTCCCAATGCCAGCATCACTACGATATTGCCAACAGCTTGTTGTCGGTGATGATTCATTATCACATTGGAACAGGTACCAATCAGCTCGGTATACTCTTCATATGGCATGAAAGTATCCAAATCCAAAAAACTTTCCCCAAAATAAGATTTCCCTCTATTTTTTATAACACTAGCATAGTCAGAATTACCATAACTCAATGGGCAAATAATTTTTCTGTTGCCTATGTTTCGGGTTCTTAGGAGGTCAAAAACCTCTATATGATTATTTGTGGGTTTAGCACTGTTCCCTATGAGTATATTGTTGCCATTTGGATTACAATGACTCTTTCTTTCATTATTAAAGAAAGCTGCCGGAGAACCATAGTTCCAGGCAACGTATTCTGGAAAAGAAGAGCCAAATATTGAAGCAACTATATTATATTCATTTTCTAAAACAGGGGCGAAAAAGTTGATCTTCTCTACTATCGCTTTTTTATCAAAGTAGTTATAAAATATCTTTCGACCTATTGGCCTAAGAATACGCTGCTTAGATATAGTAAGTAATGAATTTTGATTAGAGTCTAACTCTCCAATTATTGCCTTAGTTTGCTCCTGGTACAGCCAATTGCGGTCTTCATAAATAAGATTATAGTAATCATAGCCATATCCGATCCATACAAATGTTAGATTCGGATTGGCATTTGCTAACAGTCTTTGATTAAATGTGTTGAGCGAGTGGAGCATAATGAAATCATATTTCTCCAACGACTTCATAAAGAAGGGATTTTTAAATGAGAAAGGATTAATAAATTTCACAGGTGTATTCTTAATATATTTCAGTTTTTTATCCCATGAAGGAACGAAGAACGTATTGCATGAGGGCGCAACAGATTCAAAATTCTTATATGCAATATCGATAAACTTTTCATCAGAGACAAGATGAAGAATACTAATGTTTTTAATCATAATTCACAACTCATTTAGGATTCACTGCAATACGCGTCTATAAAGGTCCTCTTTACTCTGTACCTCATTTAATGCTATTGCTCCCTGTGCTCCACCACCTTAAGGTACTATATTCCAATTATTTAAGGGTGTTAGTTGAGATTAATTCTTAGTGTATCTTGCCCTTTATTTTTATAACCCAACCTTTCGCAGGAGCACCCCAATTCCCAGAATTATCAAACCGCAATATCCTTGTACTTTCAGGAAAAACCTCTGCTGTGCCCTCCTCTGCTGACTTCATCGAAGGCTCCAACATCTCGATCGGCCATCTCGGGCTCGTTGCCGGTGCCTTCGACACCCTTGGCATCGCCCCGGTTATCGACCGTGCCATCCCCAAAACGCGGCAGTATCATCTCACCCATGGAGATATCGTCAAGGCCGTGGTGCTCAACGGTCTCGGGTTCGTAGAACCGCGCCTCTATCTTTACCCGGCCTTCTTCTCGGATATCGCCATTGAACGTCTTCTTGGCGAAGGCGTGACCACCGACCATCTTAACGATGACGTCCTGGGCAGGACGCTCGACGCGATCGCCTTATTTGGCCCGACCGAACTCTTCAACGAAATCGTTGTGGAGTGCCTGCTTGCCAGCGATTACGGTACGCACTGCCTCCATGTGGATACCACAGCTTTCAGCGTCAGCGGCGACTATGACGTTGATTTCGATTCCCGTGATATCACCCTCACCCACGGCCGTCCCAAGGACGGCCGGTGGGACCTCAAGCAGTTCGTTCTCGGGACTGCAACCGATCAGCATGGCATTCCCCTCTTCTTGCAGGCTTTCTCCGGGAACGAGTCGGATAAGAAAACTCTGATGCGATCATCACCCAGCTCACCGAAAACCTGCAGTATCCGGGCAAGGTCTACCATATCGCTGATGCCGCGTTCTATACCGCCGAGAATGTCACCGCCCTTGGCACCCATACCTTCTTGGATCAGTCGGGTGCCGGCGACCCTGAACGAGGTGAAAGATCTTGTCGTCGCAGACCTTGATCTGCAGCCATGCGCGGACGAGCGCTACCAATATGCGGAGCATGCATCCGAATATGCCGGCATCCCTCAGAAGTGGGTGGTGTATCACTCGGTACCAATGCAGGAACGGCAGGAGAAAACGTTTGAAAAACGGCTGGAGACAGACAAGAAACAGGCCGAAACATCGCTGCGGAAACTTGGTGCACGGGAGTTCGCCTGCGAGCCGGACGCCCGCATAGCCGCCGAGAAGTGGCTGCAGGAGCACCCGCAGTTCTGCTTCACTTCCCTGGACATCAGAGTAATCACCCGGAAGAAAGAGAAGAAACGGGGTAGACCGAAGGCAGATGAGCCGGTGGAGTTGGCCTATACGGTCGTTGCAGAGATTGAGCACGACCCCTGTGCTGTTGAAGAGAAGCGGCAGAAACTCGGGCAGTTTATCCTGGCAACGAATGATCGGGATCTCTCCCCCGACGAACTCCTGAAGAACTACAAGCAGCAGGGCGCGGTGGAGCGGGGGTTCCGATTTCTCAAGGATCCCTCGTTCAGGGTGGCGGAGATCTTTCTGAAGAAGCCGTCCCGGATCCATGCACTGGTGATTACCATGGTGATCTGCCTATTTATCTATGCAATGACAGAGTTTCGGCTGCGCAGGGGACTGCAGAACGCCAGCGAAACGGTGACCGGACAGACGAAGAAGCAGAACCAGAACCCAACCCTGAAATGGACCTTCTTCCTCTTTCGGGGAGTTATGGAACTGAGTTTCAGGGCAATAGATGGTGTAAAAGTGCTTGTTACCCCATCATCCGCAGTAAGATAATCCTCTTTCCGAATTCTCAAAACCGCAAGATCTTTGTACTTTCAGGAAATACCTTGCAGTATGCCCCTTGTCGACGGTTTCGATGACACCTCAATCCTCTCCATCGGCCACCTTGGCGTTGTCGCCGGAGCCTATGACTCTCTCCAGATCGCCGCTGTGATCGATACCGCCATCCCAAAGACCCGTCATCACAACCTCAGTCACTCCCAGGCAGTCAAGGCAATGGTGCTCAACGGTCTCGGGTTCATTGAACGCCGTCTCTACCTGTTCCCAGAATTCTTCGATGATATCGCCGTTGAACGCCTCCTCGGCGATGGTATCACCCGCGAACACCTCAACGACGATGTGCTTGGCCGAACCCTCGATGCGATCACCGCCTACGGTCCCACCGAACTCTTCAACGAGATCGTTGCACAATGCCTCCTTCCGACCGAATTCGGCTCACATTGCATCCATATCGATACCACCAACTTCAGTGTCACCGGGGCGTACGAACCCGACTTCAATGTCGGAGAGATCGAGATCACCTACGGCCATCCAAAGGATGGCCAGTGGGATCTCAAGCGGTTCGTCCTCGGCATGGCCTCAAACCAGTACGGTGTACCCCTCTTTCTCCAGACTTTCTCCGGGAATGAATCAGACAAAGAAACGATCATGACGATCATCGAGAATCTCAAGGAGAATCTGAGATCCGATGAAAAGGTCTATCATGTGGCCGATTCTGCGTTTTACGCGGCAAAAAATCTGCAGAACATGGGGCAGCATCTGTTCTGGATCAGCCGGGTACCGGTGACGATCACCGAAACACGCACCCTGATCCATTCTGAGTGTTCATTCTCTCCCTGCACCGACGAACGATACGGATACTCCGAGCATTTTAGCGAATACGCCGGGATCCAGCAGAAATGGGTTCTTTATCACTCCGCAGAGATGCATACACGCCAGGAGAAGACCTTTGAGAAGAATCTGGAGAAGGATCTGGCGAAGGCGAAGACCGCCCTTCGAAAACTCGGTGCACGCGAGTTCGTCTGTGGACCGGATGCCCGGATCGCAGCTGAAAAGTGGCTGGAGGATCACCCAGGATTCCGGTTCAACTCCCTCGATATCACCGCAGTCTCCCGAAAAATGGAGAAGAAGCGTGGGAGGCCAAAAACGATGAACCGGTTGTTCTCTCCTACCGGATCGACGCGGAGATCGAACTCGATCCAGAAGCCGTTGAAACGGAACGGCAGAAACTCGGAAGATTTGTGCTGGCAACGAATGATACAGGGATTTCTGCCGATGAACTGCTCGCAAACTACAAAGGGCAGGGAGCGGTTGAAAGAGGATTCCGGTTCCTGAAGGACAAATCGTTCCGGGTTGCAGAGGTCTTCTTGAAGAAGACTTCCCGCATTCAGGCACTGGCGATGATCATGGTGCTCTGTCTGTTTATCTACTCGATGACCGAGTTTCGGTTGAGGAGGGAACTGGAACGAACCGGAGAGTCGGTGACCAGCCAGACGAAGAAGCAGACCCAGAAGTCCACCCTGAAATGGATGTTCTTCCGGTTTCGGAGGGTGCGGGAGTTTGTGGTGGTTGAGGATGGGAGGAGAATGAAACGAGTGAAGAACCTGAATGAAGAATTGATGAAGATTTTAGGGCTGCTTGGGGCAGAGTACGAAAAATACTACTCATGAAGGAGGATCTGCGGAATATCGGGTGGAAGATACTCCGGTTGCTTGGGAAGGAGTACGAAAATTACTATTTGTGATCAAAGATCTGCGGAATGTGAGCTCAAAGACTAGAATGTCGCAATAAACTTTGGCTTAACGCCAGCCCAGATCAGTTACGTGATTTTAGAGTCACACATCTCTTTAGATAAGTAATTAAACTAAATGGTGTAATAATATAACTAAGAAATACCAAATTGAGATACTCTTTTTTGATATTCCAAATATAATCAAAAGACTTTAAGAAATACTGCATCCCCAACTTTGCATTGTCTTTTTTAAAGCAAAATCCAGACAATTCTAAGTATTGTAAAAGTGATATGGGCACGCCATTCATTTCAAAATAGTCTATCTCACGTTCAAATTTTTTAAAAAATTTTTGTTTAACCTCTATAAGTACTTCAGGAGATAAGTCCCTTTCACCCTTATCTAGAATAACAAGTGGTTGATCTAGGTATGCTAGTTTCTGGTCCCTCAGGAAAGTAATTAAGAACTCCCGATCTTGGTGTCTTTTAAAGGTTTCATCGAATCCACCCATTGCCAATATTGCATCCCTATGAATAAGAAGGGTTGAACCAGTATGTCTTACGTTATTTAGAAATACACTCTTTATTAATTCAAAACCGCCTTCTCGGGGCAATTTTCTACGCGAAAATTCAAAAAGTACGCTCGTAAGAGCTTTTTTATTGTTTACTGCTTCGCAATAAATTGCGGCATAATCGCTGCCTTTTCGGCCCAGGTGTATGAGTTGGCATTCTAACTTTGATGGGAGCCACTTATCATCTGAATCTAGAAAGCAAACATATTGACCATAGGAATGTTTAATTCCTGTATTTCTCGCAGAAGATCCTCCTTTGTTGTATTCATGCTTTATATATTTGACCCTTTCGTCCTTATTTATATACATACTTACGATATCTTCAGTATTATCAGTAGATCCATCATCTACAATGATTAATTCAATATTTCGATATGTTTGATTTAATACACTATCAATTGCGTTTGTTATTCTATTTCCTCTGTTATACGTTGGAATTATAACACTCACACAACTATTCATTGCCAGTGAAGAGTTTTTCCCCTCAAACTCTTTTTTTGGAACATTATCTAAGTTCTCTAAGTAGTTGGGCATATTTTCATTAAGCATGTGCTAATCTACTCCAGATAACTCAGGGACACGATTATAATTTGCACGCTATAGTTATTATAATGGTCGGTAACGTAACGAATGCTATGGTGTGAATAACATTCCCGGTGTTTTCGCCGTTGTTACAAAGCATCTGCTCGTCCTAATCCGGTTCCGGCGTGCCGTTCCTTTCTCCTACCCTGGTTCTCTCAGGTTCCTCACCACGTATCCATCATCGATGAGAGTCTCAATCATTTGTTGCACATCGTACTGTTGAACCGGCATCGGTTTAGGTAACCAGCTATTTCCCTATGGTTTCTCCTCGCTCTCAAAGAACTCCTGCTGCGTGAGCAGATAATGAATAATGGTCAGGAGTTTTCTGGCAAGAGCGACGATTGCAATCTTGTACCCTTTCTTCCGTCGAATTCTCTGGAAGAATTCCTTCAGGAATCTGGGGCCTCCTCGGGCGATCACATGGGTCGCTTCGATGAGAACCGTTCTGGGGTGTTTTGAGCCGCGCTTGGTGATATGACCATGAGATGGTTTGATAACGTCTCAGATCTTCTGTAATTTGCCTGAGCCCTGTCTCCTTGCCTGATCATTCCTTCTCCATCGTCAAATACCTTCTGCCGGTGACCCACTCCTCGTTGATGTCCATCAGGATGGATCCAACCAGCCGGGGAAGGGATTCCTCATCCAAGAATGCCCCTAAGACCTTGATCCTCCGTTTGAGCTCCTTGTTGACCCGTTCCATCATGTTGGTGGTTCGGATCCGCTTCCCGTGCTGTTTCGGGAATGCCGTGTAACTCATAAGCCCGGGGAGGAATCGCTCGATGTTGTTGGCGACTTTCCGGTATCCCCGGGCATTCAGGTCATCGGCGAGATCCTGAAGTCTTTGTTCACTCCCATACGCCTCCTTCAGACCCTCTGCAACCTCATTCTGGCGTTTCGGGGGAATATTTCTCAGTACCGCCCGGGTACAGTGGACCGAGCACATCTGCCAAGATGCGCTGAGGAAGGCGGTCTCAGCCGCCTTCTGGATGCCGGTATGGCCATCCGAGACGACCAATTGAACCCCAGCAAGTCCCCGTTCTTTGAGGTCCTCGAAGATTCCCGACCAGAACGCTTCATTCTCACAATCCGCGATTCTTGCGCCCAGGATCTCCCGGTAGCCATCTTCTCGCACTCCAGCAACTACCAGGACAGCCTTAGTGACGTACCGTGCTCCGTCCCGTACTTTGTAGTAGGAGGCATCCACGAAAAGGTACGGGGTTGCCTGCTCAATTGGCCGCAGGAGAAATGCCTGAACCTGATCGTCGAGGTCCTTGGCCATCTGGGAAACCGAAGCCGGGGAGAGGTGTTCGATGCAAAGATGGGCAACGATCTCTTGGATCTTTCTCGTCGAGGCCCCCTGGAGATACGACTCAAAGATTGCATTCACCAGAGCCTGCTCTACCCGGGCATACCTCCCAAAGACCTGCGTCTCGAACGAGAGCTCCCGGAAATGCGGTTTCCGGAGGATCATCTTGCCATACCGGGTCTTGAGGGATCGGTCCTTGTAACCGTTTCGATGCGCCTTCCGCGCATCGGTTCGCTCGTATGAATCAGCTCCGGCCTGCTGGAGAGCCTCCTAGAGCATCGCCTGGTTGAGGAACAAGGTGATGAGAGTATTCATGCCGTTCTCCTGATCGGAAAGATAATCTTCGATAAACGCGAAGGGATCCATGGCCCTGTTTCTCCTTTGTGCAAATCTAGGTTGGATTCAGGGCCAATTCAGTTTTACAGAAGATTCGTTACACTATCAAAATGGAGAAGAAGCGCGGGAGGCCAAAGAACGATGAACCGGTTGTTCTTTCCTACCGGATCGACGCGGAGATCGACCTCGATCCAGAAGCCGTTGAAACGGAACGGCAGAAACTCGGAAGATTTGTGCTGGCAACGAATGATACAGGGATTTCTGCCGATGAACTGCTCGCAAACTACAAAGGGCAGGGAGCGGTTGAAAGAGGATTTCGGTTCCTGAAGGACAAATCGTTCCGGGTTGCAGAGGTCTTCTTGAAGAAGACCTCCCGCATCCAGGCACTGGCGATGATCATGGTGCTCTGTCTGTTCATTTATTCGATGACCGAGTTTCGGTTGAGGAGAGAGTTGGAACAGTCTGTCGAGACCGTGACCAGCCAGACGAAAAAGCAGACCCGGAAGCCCACCCTGAAATGGATGTTCTTCCGGTTCCGGAGGGTGCGGAAGTTTGTGGTGGTTGAGGATGGGAGGAGAACAAAACGAGTGACGAACCTGAATGAAGAATTGATGAAGATTTTAGGGCTGCTTGGGGCAGATTACGAAAAATACTACTCATGAAGGAGGACCTGCGGAATGTCGGCTGAACGAGGAGTTGAGGAAGATTCTGGGGTTGCTTGGAGTAGAATACGAAAATTACTACTCATAAAATATTGGTGCGGAATGTCGGATCAAGGTTGGATTCAGAGCCAATTCAGTTTCATAGAAGATTCGTTACGCTACTTTTTCATGGATTTAGGAAAAGGATTGCACCCCCAGGTCACTGGACATCATAAAGGATATCCGCCCTCTGATTAGAAAATAGTTTATGCTGCTCATGAAGAAAATTAGTTATAATATAATTATCATAGAATCCATCAGATATTTCAAAGTTACCGAAATAAATGTAGGAATCATTATGGTCCCTAGTATTTAATGAATTTAGAGGAAATCTACCTGCACTCCATAATTCCTTGAGCCCGGACTTTGGACGTAGTATATTTGTATTTTTATCATGCTTTTCTTTTAACCATATTGCGGCGAATTTCTCACCTTCGTATATGTTCACCTGCATATAATCGATTGAATCTTGACTCAGATGACTTTGTTGAATTCCTGCAATTTGATAGGGTAAACCAAGAGTGAAAAGAGAGTAGCTAATAATAAGAATTATAACGCAGTAGCCAGCGATTCTATTAATGTCAAAATATGTCTTACTTAATGAACCTCGCATTTTTACGATGCATCTTACGATGTACATTATACCGACAATTAAAAACGGCGACAAGACTATTGCCGTCAGGGAAAAAAGTCTAGGTGAGTCATATGAATTAGAAATTGATTTCAATGATATAAACAAACCCAATAAAATAGCAGAGATTACACCAAATATGATATATTCTATCCCAATTTCAGGTAATCTGGTGTCTGGCGCCTCCCTTCCAACGCTCCAGAGATGAAGTTGTTTTTGTATATAGGATGTTAAACTATATAGCGTACCCAATCCAATAAATAGAAAACTGCTCCACACAGTGATCCAGTGAGCGGCAGTTAAATATCCATTTTTAAATTCTGGATTAAATGTCATTTTTGCTTCAGTCGTCTGTAAATTCGGTCCATTATCGGTCAGAAATTCAAGTAGCGAGTCTATAATTATTTCTATTCCAGATGTTAGAGCATGTCCTTTGAATAAGAAAAAAGTCCACGATATGATCAAGACAAAATAGAATAAGATTATACTATAATCTATGTAATTTGATCTAGATTTTAACCCATGAATACTATTTATTATAAGAACCCCTACAATTAGGATAAAGAAAAATATGTATGCAGTGGCATAATGAGACACTATAATTGCAGCGATAAACAGCAATATCAGGGTTTTTTTTAATTTCTTTTCAATATCATTATCGATTAGGAGATATAGAGTTAATGCACAAAAAAAGACTGCAATGTTCGTTCTCGGAGATCCTGCTGCATGTAGATACCCTGATTGAAAGATAAAATAAAGGGTTGCACAAAAAGCTAAAAAAGGATCGAAATATCTTTTTATAGTATAATATATTGCAACGGGTGAAAATGAACATACAAAAACATAGATAAATTTAAATAATAATTCCACATGATCTATTTGACATATTGAGTAAATAACTGTGGGGAGGAGAGTAATACTCAAAGCAGTGCCAAGATTGCCCCCTAAATATGTCCAGCAAAGATTATCATAAGTAGTTAAAAAGAACAATCCATACTCTCGTTGGATATCAACACCCCAAATAAACTGATATCGAAGCATGAAAAGCGATAATAAAGAGAATGATAGCACTAAAAGCGAGAATGGGAAAATATTGCTATTCACACGATCTCTATGAACTGTAAGAAACAATAAATAAACTGGCACCAAGAGGAGTGACCCCAGAAGGGGGACGTTATTCTCTTGCACGTTAAGAATACACACAGATATAAAAATTGCAGTTGGTATAACAAATAAAAATATAAGGATGCTCTTTTCAATTGGGGAGAACTGCAGGAAACTACAGGTATTAACTTTGTAGTATTGATTTTTGCTGCCAAGCAAAATTAAAATAATGTATAAAATATCGAAAGTGATCAATATGGAGTTTGTAGACAATGGCAGCATATAGCCCATTGACATAAGAATAATATTGATGGCTAGCCCATAAAAAAGTATAAATCCGATACTGATTCCTACAATTAAAAGACATTTTTCGAGAAAGTTGATTCTTTGAATATCTATAATGGGGAGAATTAAGAAACCAGGTAGAATAGTTAGGAAGCAGAAGCCAAAAATGAACCTTATATATGGGATATCTAGTACAACAGATAGATTGGTTAAAACTATAAATGGAAGTATACCTAATAGATACCAATGTTTGTACTCAAGTTTTGGCATAACCAAATCCTAATATGTATAAGTCTCTCTCAGTAAAAATTCATTTCTGCTGCTAGGATCTCAAGACCTGGATTGACTCGACCGCCTGTTATCATAGATCTTTTTGTACTTTTTTCCATCTTTCAACCACACGCTCAAACGTAAAATTCTCCTCCACAAACCGCCTCCCGTTCTCTGCGATCTGCTCCAGGTCTGGCGAGTCCAGCGCCCTCTTCACATTCTCAGCGATGCACTCCGGGGAGTTATTCTCCATTATAAATCCGGTCTTCCCATCTATTATAACATCTGGTATCGCCCCGACCGGCGTCGCAAGCACCAAGGTCCCACAAGCCATCGCCTCGAGCATGATGTTCGGGAGCCCTTCGGAGTAGGAAGGGAGGACGATGAGGCGCATCTGGTTCAGGTAACCAGAAAGGTTGTCACGGGAGATCCAGCCAGGGAGGTCTACACGGGCGGCGATCCCATCTTCCTGCAGAGAGGTCTCAATCGCCTCCATCAACTGCCCGTCCCCACCGAGGACCACACGAAGATCCTGCTGTTCACTGAGGATAGCAGGGAGAGCCTGAGTGAAATTCAGGACACCTTTTTCCCTGCTCAATCGACCTATGTAACCGATGATTGGGGATCGGCCAGAAAAGAGGGCAATGACAGTGAAGGTATTGAAGTCAAGAAAGTGCCGGTGAGCGATAATGATTTTACTACTATAAGGGGTTAAATCCCAGTCTCGGATTAAATTTTCAGAATATAAAATAATACGATCTGCAAAAATAAATGTAATGGACTCGAATAAAATCAATAAATTATTTAGCCAATTGTTTTGCGCCTTTGCAGATCCTTTAATTGAAGCAGCCAATGGAAATACTAATTTATTCCCTAATATCTTAGCAACTATCACCGGGAGTATAAATACATGGGAATCTAGAAAGAACACCCAAGTATTAATATTTTTACGTTGTTGCAATATGCTAAAGGATATTCTAGTCTGTAGCGAAAAATTTTCAAATATTTTTCCAAATACATCTGTCCTATATTCATAGTGAAATGAATTAATTATAATTTTTTCATTTTTTTTAGGGTTTAAATTTGCTCCTTCATTAGATGTGACGATAAATACCTGGCCAGAAACAGATGCTAATATATCCACTAAATTGGAGACAGGTACGGTCCCTCCACTGCCAAGCGGTTTAGTAATTATTCCAACATTTTTTGAATCTGTCATCTTATGCCTCTTTTTGGTATCTGAATCTTAAATAAACAGATCGTGATCCCGGGTTAGAACTCTATTATATAGATTTAAAAGACGATTTCCCATAATATCCCAGGAATAATGTTCATCATATGCTTTTCGACCATTGAGCCCAGATTGGATACATAATTGGGGATTATTTTTCAGCATATTGACTGTTTCAATAATTTCATTTATACAATTGGCATTTACAACAAATCCACAATTTGATTTTCGTACGATTTTCGCCGTAGAGCTTCCATCATTTACAATGATGGCAGTCCCACACATCATCGATTCTAGTACCTTGCTACCACAGATGTATTTATTGACAGGAAGAACAGGATCTCGGAGCATAAATAACAGATCAGCACCTATACTCCGCTGAAGGACCTCTGCATGGGTTATTTCACCGATATATTCAAGTTTCTCAGGTATTCTTTTTTCAACACTCTGTATATAGGGCACTAAGTCACCATGACCAGCAATGACAACCTTCACATTGCTTAGATTTTCTAGAGCATCAAACATCTTATCCAAATTTAGATACTTGCCCTTTTGCAAAGCACCAGCAAAAAATAATGTAAAAACACTATTTTGAGTATTTTTTGTACCTATCTCCTTGTTAGTCTCAGGAGAATCATAGATCACTTCAACATTATTATTAGGAATACCATTTACTTCTCGGATCTGCTCTTCATCCGCAAGAACTACAGCATCGACAAGCCTCATAAACAATTTATCAACTGCCACACAAAAATTACGAATAATCCGTGGCAAAAAAACAGAGTCCTCATAGTTATCAAGCATATCATATACTACAGGTTTTCGCTTTATCTTGCTTGCAACAATTGCAGGAGGGAGCGATGTGACTTGAATTACATGCGCAATATCCCACTCCATTTTCAGGAGATTGAAAAATATGAAAGCCCACCAAAAAGGCAAAGAAATAAAGCTTTTTGGACCCCAGTGAGCTTTAAAGTTGAAAGACGTTTCACTAAAACGGGTACCTGCCTCACCCCTCTCAGAACGTTGAACTTTTGAGCCTCTATCCCACCATAATAAATGTACGTCATAGTTGTTATCTGTTAGTGATTTTATGATCTTTGTGGCCCTTGTTTCCCGATCTAAGGAACTGCCTCTGATAATTATAACTTTTTTATTCTCCATCGTAAACACCAAGCGTCACCAAGGATTTGCTATACACCAGCAAGTAACTCTGATCAATGCTGCAGATATTGGCGGTAAAAATGGAGTACATTTTGGAGGAGAAATCTAAAAATTTCATTTTTTCCCTAATTCTGAGTTAACTCTGATCCCGGCCCATTTGTTACTCAAATTGGCCGTCCCAAGGATGAGCTTCAGCACCCTCCAAGAGGTATCTGGGATCCGGTACTCAGTAGGAGCCTCCATCTCCAGGCGCTCCGGCCCCTCGGCCATCACCAGCCCGACTGCGTCCAGCACCGTATCTACATCGAGGCCGGTGAGAACGATGCTCCCGGCATCCAGTGCCTCAGGCCGCTCCATCGCCTCGCGGATCGTCACCGCGGGGAAGGAGAGCACCGCGGACTCCTCGCTGATCGTACCGCTGTCCGAGATGGTGCAGAGGGCATGCATCTCCAGGTGGACGTAGTCGAAGAATCCGAAGGGCTTCAGGAACCGGATCCTCGAATCCATCTTCACATTCAGGAGGCCCTCCAGCCGTTTTCTTGTCCTCGGATGGGTGGAAACGATGACCGGCACATCATACCGTTCTGCAAGACGGTTCAGCACAGCCAGAACTTTCTTCAGGTTCCCAGGGTTGTCGACATTCTCCTCCCTGTGGACACTCACGACAAAATAGCCCTTCTTCTGGAGGTCAAGCTCGCTCAGGATAGCAGAGGCGTCGATCCTGTCCCGATAGTAGGTCAGGACCTCGTACATCGGCGAACCGGTGAGATAGATCCGCCGGTGGGGCAGCCCCTCTGAGAGGAGGTGGCGGCGGGCATGCTCGGTGTAGACCAGGTTGAAGTCCGCAATATGATCGATGATCCTGCGGTTGATCTCCTCGGGCACGTTGAAGTCGAAGCACCTGTTGCCGGCCTCCATGTGGAAGATCGGGATCTTCAGCCGCTTCGCCATGATCCCGGCAATACTGCTGTTCGTGTCCCCGAGGATGAGGACGGCATCAGGCTTCTCCTTTCTCAGGACATCCTCGATCTTGATGAGGGTGTCCCCGAGCACCGTCCCCAGAGATCGGGTATCGACCTGGAGGAAATAGTCTGGTTTTCTGATCTCCAGGTCATTAAAGAAGACCTCGTTGAGTTCATAGTCATAGTTCTGGCCGGTGTGAACGATGATATGCTGGACATGCCGGTCGAGCAGGGCCATGACCCGGGAGAGCCTGATGATCTCCGGCCTTGTGCCAAGGATGGTCATGACTTTCAGCGAACTTTTCTCCATCTGATCAAACCCCCTCGTAGAAGGTATCGGGATCCGCGGGATCAAAGAGTTCATTCGTCCAGAAGAGCGTCAGAACATCTGTGGTCCCGATATTGGTGATGTTGTGGGTGTAATAGATCGGGATATCGACAAAAGACGGCTTTGAACCATGAACATGGTACTCTATGGTCTGGTCGGCCCCGATCCTCCGGAGGCGGATCAAAGCCTCGCCCTGGATCACGCAGAACCGTTCGATCTTGCGCATGTGGAAGTGGTTCCCCCTCGTGATCCCGGGCTTCGTCACCGAAAAGAACACCTGCCCACCGGAGCGTTCCTTGAGAACCTCAGTAAGATATCCGCGGTCGTCTGTGTGAACCTCGGGATAGACCGGGAAATGATCGGACTCGATGAAGGATCTGAAGGTGTTGAAGAGGGCGGTGTCAAAAGGACCGTTCAGGTCTGGGATGATGTGTTGGTCAAGGTACCTTCCCTTGAACTCCTGCAGACGGGCGAGGATGTCGCTCACCTTCCTCTCTGCTGTGGCGTCCAGACAGACCGCCGGCAGATCATAAGCGCCCCTGATGACCTCGAAGATCTCCCTGGCAAGATCTTGGACATAGATGAGAGGAAGCGAGGCGTCCACCTTGATCTCAGGCTCCTGATGATGGGTCAACTGGTGGCAGAAGGTTGCCACGACCGAGTTGTAGAACGGCCGGCCAAAGGGCCCAAAGACATTCGGAATCACAAGAGAGGTATAGCGGGCATTGTTCCGTTCTGCCCATGCCGCAAGCAGGCGGGCACCCTCACGTTTGGACCGACCATAGGCATTGTCCCTCTCCTCCTGCGTGGAAGAAGAGAAGATGACATGAGGAGCATGTCCGGCATCTTCAAGTGCCCTGATCAACTGCTCCACCAACCTGATATTTGTCGCGTAGACTTCATCTTCAGAGCCACGGTTCATGGCAGCAAGGTGGACGACCGCGTCGCACTGCTGCACGAACCGCATCAGATTATCCTGATCCTGGAAATATGAGGGATCAAAGGGAACAATCTCGACCTCGTCCATATGCAGGCGCAAATACTGGGTAAGGTGGTAGCCGATAAAGCCGGACTGGCCAGTGATACCAACTTTCAGCAGACTCATGTGCTAACGTCCTGAGATTTTTTCAGAGACGCAAGAGACTCCCCGCCATGAGGTTTCAGGGCAAGTTCTTCCTGGATCTCTTTCAGGGTGAGGATCAGTTGTTTTGTCTCCTCAAGGGACAGACGCTGAGTGTTGGCAGAGGTGTAGCCTTCTTTTGGGATAGGGACGCCATTGCCCTCGGAAAAATACTTCTCATAATCAATTTTTTCGAGGTTCCGGATGGCATAATAATTCTTATACTCCTCTGCCTTCATGAGTTCCTCCTGCGTAACAAGGGTCTCATGCATCTTCTCGCCTTCACGGATACCGATCACATCGATACCTACATCAGACCCAAAGATCTCGAGCATCGCCCGGGCCGTATCTTCCACCGTTGCCGCGGGAGATTTTCTGACGAATATATCTCCGTTCTCCCCATGACTTAATGCGAAAAGGACCAGGTCTACCGCAATAGGCAGGGGGAGTAAAAAGCGGGTCATGCTGGGTTCTGTGATCGTCAGGGGGCGGTGATTGCGGATCTGCTCGGCAAAAAGGGGCAGGACAGAACCCCGGGAGTACATGACATTCCCATACCGCACACCGCAGAATATGGTGTCGGAACGGGTGCTCCGAGCCTTCGCAAGCATCAGTTTCTCCATGAGGGCCTTGGTCATCCCCATGGCGTTGATGGGGTATACCGCTTTGTCGGTGCTCAAGACCACGACTTTTTTAACATTATTCTCTTCGGCAGCGTCAAGGACGTTGGAGGCCCCAAGGACATTCGTCTTCACCGCTTCAAAGGGGAAGAACTCACAGCTGGGGACCTGTTTCAATGCGGCGGCATGGAAGACATAGTCTACGCCCTTCATTGCTTTCCGGACGGAGTCTTTGTCCCGCACGTCTCCGATGATAAAACTGAGCTTGGGGTTCTGGAAGTGGTTCCGCATGTCGTACTGCTTCTTCTCGTCCCGGCTGAAGACGATGACCTCTTTAGGATTAGATTCGGCGAGTATCCTCTCGACAACCTGATGACCAAATGAGCCGGTACCGCCAGTGACCAGAATGGTTTCATTATCCAGAAAATGACTTATTTCCATAATTGTGCCTCACGAAGTGCATAATAATTTAACAATACACGTTCCGCTATTCTCATCGCCAAACGGATTCTTCCACCCGGCTTCCAAGGACAACATCCTCTGCGATGCGTTTATAATCCGGTCAGGATCCGTTCCTGCAAGGACATTGCATCCGATCGCCAGGGTCTCAGGCCGCTCAGTGTCATCCCTGAGAGTAACACAGGGTACGCCAAGTATACACGCCTCCTCCTGAATGCAGCCGGAGTCGGTCAGCACAAGCCGTGCGTTTGCCTCCAGGTACAGAAAGTCAAAATAGCCGAGGGGACTGGTGCTCTGGATTCCATCAAGAGACAGACCGAACTCCCTGATCTTTTTTTCGGTCCGTGGATGGAGTGGAAAGACGACAGGAAGAGAGAGTCCGGCAGAAAGCGCTCGGAGGGCGGTCAGGATACTTTCGAGCCGCTCCTTAGAATCAACATTTTCTGCCCGGTGAGCAGTGACCAGGAGATAGCCCTTCGGAGTCAGATGCATCTCTTCAAGAATAACGGATGTTTCTTGTGCAACGGCCAGGTTCTCTCGAACGGCACTGACGATGGGATCGCCGGTGAGGATGATCTTTCTCTCGTCGATCCCTTCTTTCAGGAGGTTCCCCCTCGTGACCTCTGTGGGCGTACAGAGACGGTCTGCGATCTGATCGATGATAACGCGGTTGATCTCCTCGGGCATCATCCGGTTGTAACTTCTCCGTCCGGCCTCCACATGGCAGACAGGGATGTGCAGCTTTGCAGCTGCAAGGGCTCCCGCAAGGGCAGAGTTGGGATCGCCGAGGGCCACCACATAATCGGGGGATTCCTTCAGGAGTACGGCTTCTATTCCTGCAAGCATCTTCCCGGTCTGCTCACCATGTGGGCCTGAACCGACGTCCAGACGGTACCTGGCAGCAGGGAGACGGAGTTCTTCAAAAAAAATCCGGTCCATCTCGTACGAGTAGTGCTGGCCGGTGTGGAGGATGAAATAGTCAACCCCCCGGGCCTCGCATGCCCTGATGATCGGAGACATCTTGATAATCTCGGGGCGGGTGCCAAGGACGATCGCGATCATGGCTTAACACCTTGCCTGTGCCACATCACATATGTCCTCAAACCATCCCCGATCGTAGTTTCAGGTTTATATCCAATCAACTCGCTCGCGAGCCCCACATTCGCAAGGGTGTGCTCCGCATCCCCCTTCTGCTTGTCAGAGTACACCACCTCAGACACGCTCCCGGTAATCTCCCGAATATGAGCGATCAGATCGTTCACCGTGATCCGGTGACCGCCGCCGACGTTCATCGCATATCCATCAGCGGCACTCGTCTTCAGTAGGTCCAAGTTCGCCTTCACGATGTTGTCGATATAGGTGAAGTCGCGGGTCTGCTCGCCGTCGCCAAAGATGGTGATCGGCTCGTTCGCAAGCATCTTTCTGGTGAAGATAGAGATCCCAAGATCAGGACGCATCCTCGGCCCATAGACGGTGAAGTACCGGAGGGAGACCGTCGGGAGGCCATAGACCTCGTAGAAGACCCGGCAGTAATGCTCTGCGGCAAGTTTCGAAACCCCATATGGTGAAACGGGCTGGGTCGGGTGTTTCTCGTCAAAGGGGAGGTACTGCACCTTCCCGTAGACCGAAGAGGAAGAGGCATTGATCACCCGCTTCACGCCAGCATCCCGGGCGACCGAGAGCACATTGAGGGTGCCGGTCACATTGGCATTGTTCGGCTTGAAGGGATCCTCGACAGAGATCCGAACTCCAGCCTGGGCTGCCTCGTGATAGACAAAATCGACGGTGTCGTCGATGACACTCCTGACAAGTTCGAGATCGGTGATATCACCCCTGATAAAGGTGGCATTGCCCTTCGCCATGACACAGTCAAGGTTCCGCTGCTTCAGTGCGAGAGGGTAGTAATCGTCCAGATTGTCAACGATGACGACCTCATGGTCCTGAACCAGCGCCTCTGCAATATGTGAACCGATAAAGCCGGCCCCTCCGGTAATCACAATCTTGGACATGCTCAGATCTCCATATGTTCAGAGTGTGCCAGAACAGCCCCTTCATCACCCTGTACCTGCATGGCAGTACGCAGTCCGGCCGACCTCAGGTGCTGGAGGACAGCGTCCCTCGTCTCAGGGTTCTCAAGGGCGAAGTCGATGATCGCTTCAAGATACCCACATTTGTCGCCGGTGTCGTACCGCTTCCCTTCGAATGCATGGGCATAGACGTCCTGCCGTTGCAAAAGAATCCTGATCGCATCGGTGAGCTGGATCTCATTCCCGACGCCAGGTACCGTTTCATCCAGACAGTCAAAGATCTGGGGGGTGAACACATACCGCCCGATGGCGCCGATGCGTGAAGGAGCGTCGGCGAGCTGCGGCTTCTCGACAATATCGTCGATGTGCAGGAGGGAAGGGCCAACCCTTGTTCCCCTGATGATCCCGTAACTGCTGACCTTATCATCGGGGACCTCCTCAACCGCGATCACCGACTGTCCCTCCTGCTGGAAGATATCGATCAGCTGTCTGGTGCAGGGCGTATGGTTCTGGATGATGTCGTCACCGAGCAGGACGGCAAAGGGTTCGTCGCTGATGTGCTTCTCGGCCCGCATGATCGCATCCCCCAACCCGAGGGGCTCTTTCTGCCTGATGTAGTGGATGTCGATGAGAGAGGAGATGTCCCTGATACGCTTGAGCAGGTCCATCTTATTATGTTCCCGCAGGTGCATCTCCAGCTCTGGGGAATCGTCAAAATAATCCTCAATCGCACGCTTTCCCCTGCCGGTAATGATGATAAGGTCGTCAATGCCTGAGTTCACCGCCTCTTCGACAACATACTGGATCACCGGGCGGTCGATGAGGGGGAGCATCTCCTTGGGCATCGACTTGGTGGCAGGGAGGAACCTGGTGCCGAGGCCTGCCGCGGGTATGACTGCCTTCGTGACCTCTCTCACCAGCACACCCCCTCATAGGACTCTGCCGTGAGGGAAGCCTTCGACAACCGGCGACCATCGATGACGATCATCCCACTGAAGTCAAGGTGCTCAAACTCCTCCCATTCGGTAGTGATCAGGACAGCATCGGCGCTGAGAACCTCTTGGGCTGAGGATGCGTACTCGATCTCCGGGAAGAAGGAGGCAAATGTCCCCATCGCAAGGGGATCGTAGGCGATGACGTCTGCGCCGGCACTTAATAATTCCCGGATGACCGGGATCGCCCGGCTCTCCCTGATATCATCGGTGTTGGGCTTGAAGGCCAGCCCGAGAACACCGATCTTTCTTCCTTTCAGGTTGAGGAGGTGTTTTTGCAACAACCGGATCAGTTTAATGGGCTGGTCTTCATTCACATGCAGTGCCGCGTCGAGAATCATGAGGTGCTCCCCATAGTCCCTGGCACCGGCGATCAGGGCCCGGACATCCTTGGGGAAGCACGAACCGCCAAAGCCGATCCCTGTTCTGAAAAATGCAGGGCCGATCCGGCTGTCAAGCCCGACACCCTCAAAGATCTTTTCCGAGTCGATCCCCAGTTTTTTCGCCAGGTTGCCGATCTCGTTGGCAAAGCTGATCTTGGTGGCAAGGAAGGCGTTGCTGGTGTACTTGATCATCTCCGCTGTCCTTATCGTCGTCTCGATCTTTGGACAGGTAAAGGACGTATAGAGAGACCTCAGTGCCTCCATCGTCCTCTCATCCTCCGCACCGAGAACGATCCGATCGGGTACGCGGAAATCTTGAATTGCATTCCCTTCCCGCAGGAACTCAGGGTTTGAGCCCAGCCCAAAATCGACATATGCCTCTTTTCCTGATTCCTTCTCAAGGACAGAGCAGATCGGCCCCTCCGTGCTGCCGGGAAAGACGGTACTCTTGATGATGATGGGATGGAACTGAGGGATATCTTTCAGCGTTTTTCCGATCGCAGAGCATGCAGATAGGACATAGGTGAGGTCGATAGAACCGTCCTCCCGTGAGGGGGTGCCGACACAGACAAACGTGAGATCGGTGTCATGAACGGCCTGGATGAGATCAGAGGTGGCGGTAAGGCGCTGTTGGTTTTTCTGGATCAGTTCTTCAAGGGAGGGCTCAAAGATGGGAGCCTTTCCGGCACTGAGGGTCGCCAGTTTCTTCTGATCCACATCATAGAATACGATGTCATGGCCGAGATCTGCAAAGCAGACGCCGGTAACCGTGCCGACATACCCACAGCCGATGATTGATATCTTCATTGGGTCTCACCTTTCAGATTCAGAATGTGTTTCCTCACAGAGATCGCCCTATCCTTTCAGAATCAGGGGATCCCGATATCTTTTCCAGAGCTCCTGTCCTATCACAGTCCCCGGACACCGGACGGCCCAGAGATCGTGAAGAAATAAGTGAATCATAGAGATCAAGAGTCCTCGAAACCGTATCCTCCCAGGAAAAGTGTGAGACGACATTCACCCTCCCGGCCTTTCCAATAGAACTGGCCAGATGCGGATCCTCGGCTAATCTTGAGAGTGCATCTGCCAGAGCCTCTGAATCCCTGAGAGGAACCAGCATGCCACACCCGGAAACAATATCGACAAGTTGTGGGAGTTCAGTGCATACCACCGGTTTCCCACAGGCCATCCCCTCCAGAATCGTCCTTGGTACACCCTCTTCGAGGCTTGGAAGCACGAAGAAGGAGGAATCCTGGTAAAGCCCGGGGAGTTCATGATTCGGGATGAAATCCTGGAGAGTTACCTTATCTCCAAGTTCCATCTCCTTGATCATGTCGATGAATTCGTCCTTCAACGGGCCGCGTCCGATCATCATAAGAGAATAGTCGGGATATTCTCTGGAAAAGATCTGAAAACCTTTCAGGAGATATTCTACACCCTTCCCGGGCGTGAATCTCCCAATCCAGAGGATCTGTTTCTTTGGAGAACAGGATATTGAAGGTATAAAAACGTCGGTTTCGATGCCATTGTGGATGACATGGATCTTTGAGGAAGGCACGCCAAGGTCAATCAGCTGGGAGCGTTCTGTTTCAGTGTAACAGATAATAGCATCCGCCGATTGAAAGATCCATTTTCCTACCGTGGGGATATAGATCCGTTGCAGCCACGCAGGTGCGGTCTGTGATACAAGCCCATGGTTCGTAACCACCAGTGGCGTGGAACGGAACCTATGTACGAGTGTACAGAGTAGTGTGGAGAAAAAGAGGTGCGAGTGAGCATGAACGACATCATAGGAGTTAAAATTTTTTAAGAGGCGTTGAAAGAGGGAAAACGAAATCGAATTGCCAAATATTTTTATCGGGGCATTTAACCTGAAAATCTGATACCCATCTCCTTCTTCGGATGAAAGTTGCTGTGAGTCAGTCCTATAGGTGATGACAGTGACCTCGTGCCCTGCTCGTGCCTGCAGCCGTGACATCTCATGGGCATGGAGACCGACACCGCCGACCACAGAAGGGTAGAGATCGGATACGACGCGCAAGATCTTCATATTTTTTGTCCTGCCTTCTGCGCCTTCACAATCAGCACCAGCTCATTCAAGATCAACGCCACCGCACAGAGCAGCATCCCGGAAAACATCAGGAACGCCGTCAAAATCGAGAGCTCGTACGGGAACTTATTGGTTACATAGTACGCATGAAACGCATGCCAGCCGAGAAACGCCCCCAGTACCATCGCCAGAAACCCGGGCACCCCAAACGTGAGCATCGGTCGCCGATACCCGATCAGCGAGATGATATTCCCGAGCACACCGAGCCCGTGGCTCACCGGGTTTTTCTTGTGCTTGTGCGGGACGTCGTACCGCACCGAGATCGGCACCTCCTCGATCACGAGACCGCGGGAGGCGAAGTGGGCGATCATGTCCGATTCGACCGAGTAGCCCTCGGAGGCGAAGTCCAGGTTCGCCATCGCCCGGCGGGAGAGGGCCCGAAAGCCAGACTGGGAGTCGGTGGTCCTGCAGGTGCTGCTCGCATTCGTGCAGAGGGTGAGCACCTCCTGGCCGAAGCGGCGGTAGACTGGAATGTCGGCCTTCTCCCCGATGAAGCGGGAGCCGATGACGAGGTCGGCCTCGCCCGCGAGGACCGGTGTGGCGACGGTCATGATCTCCTCGGGGTTGTGCTGGCCGTCGGCGTCGATCATCACGACGGCCTCGGCGGAGTACTCCCGCGCACGCTCGAAGCCGGCCATCAGGGCGGCGGCCTTGCCGCCGTTCTGGGGCATCACGACGACGTCGGCCCCGGCCAGGCGGGCGATCTCGGCGGTGTTGTCCTTCGAACCGTCGTCGACGACGATCACCGTGTCGGCATTGCGGCGTGCACGCAGCACAACGCTGCCGATGACGAGTTCCTCGTTGTAGGCCGGGATCACGACCACGATGTGCCGTTCAGTGTGCCCCCCCTGGGCCGGGAGGGCGGATGCCTGCGGCAGACCGGCATAGGATCCGGCGACGAGTCCTGCACTCTCTGCTGATAACGGCAGTTTCCCTGTTTCCACGTTCCACCAACACCCTAAACCCTCCCCCCATACCCTCGCCCACCATCAAAAATTCCTGGAATTTCCGCACAATGGAAAACGCCGGAAGAGGGGGATGGGAGGGGCCGGGGGGGCCGGTTTATGTAGTGATGAATAAATTTACATGAAAGTATAAAGGGCTTCGGTTTTGGGTCATTGGTGCTAATCATTGGAATGTGGGATAATCCGGCGTGCCTGGGGAAGGTTAAAATAGGGAAAGTGGTAGCGGCCGGGAGGGGGCGCGAGCAGGGATGCGGGGTGGAGATAGGCACGGGGTCGACTTTTAAAGGTTCTGATCGGGTTTTGTGAGTGTCCTCCCTTCCCGGAGGATTTTCCGACATCCGGAAAAAAAGGTTAATGAGGGTGGGGGGCCCAGTAGAGGAGGATATGCGCACCGCCAAGTACATGGCCGCCGGGGTGCTCGCCCTCTGGGGGGGGATCGTGGCCTTCTTCATGCTGCTGAACCGCACGCTCGACCTGCAGGTCTATTTCGTGCTTGCCCTGATCGCCCTGCTGGTGGTGGCGGTGCTGATGGACACCCCCTTCGTGCAGGGGCGGCATATGCGGAGGATTAAGTACATCATCGCCGCCGGGGTGGCGGTCTTCGGATATATTGTGGTGATGAAGGTGATGGAGATCGTGGCGCGATGAGGCGGGCGACGGCTCTCCTGGGGGTGCTCGTTGTCGTCTGCGTGGCGCTGCTGGCGGTCCAGGCGGGCGACCCCGTGCTCTGGACAGCGGTGAACGCCAGCGCCACGCTCTCTGATGAGGACCTCTCCATCGCATCGAAGATGAGCGCCGATAAGGCGGAGTCGGTGCTCCCCCTGATGCAGGACCTGCTCTCGCAGTCCGGAACGGTGGTGCTCTCGGTGAAGGTGAAGGACTGGGAGAGCGCGCAACGGGATCTCGAGCGCTACGCCGAGATGACCTCCTCGATGAACAACCTGGTCGTCTCCCTGGACCTCTCGGAGACCGATATCGAGGATTTCAGGCGGAACTCCGAGGAGAACGTCGATGCCCTGCAGACGCTCGTGAACGGCACGCAGCGCTTTGCCGAGATCCAGGAGCTGCGGATCGAGTACCGGGACAGCGACGACCCCTCGAAGCTCTACTCGATCATCTATGAGGGCGAGGCCCTCAAGGACGAGCTGGCGCAGGCCTACACCTCCTATGCCGGGCGGGAGGCATCGATGGTGGCGGCCGGCCAGAAGTACGAGGCCGACACCGCGGAGTATGAGGAGTCGGTCGACGGCTACGAGGAGATCGTCGAGGAGATCGCCGACCTGCAGGAGGAGAGCAGCAGCGGGAGTGCGGCGCCCACCCTGCCGCCGCCCGGGATCACCATCTTCATCTCGCCGGATGCGGGGCGATTCGGCGATGAGATCATGATCCGCGGCACCCTGGCCACCCATGAGGGTGGGGCCGAGGTCGTGGCCTTCATCGATAGCCGCCGGTATGCGAACACCACCACCACCGACGATGGGCGCTACACCTTCACCTACCGGATCGGGCGGGTGCGGGCCGGGACACACCTGGCCTATGTGCAGAGCGGGCGCTCGGTCTCCGACCTCGCCCTGTTCACGGTGAACACGGCGCCCTCTGAGGTCACGCTCCGGGCCGTCCAGAACGCCACCGCCGGCACCGTGGAGTGCAGCGGACGCCTCACGGCCCTCGGGCAGGGGGTCGGCGGTGCCGAGGTCGCCCTCATCGCCGACGGCGCCCTCGTCGGGAGGGTACAGACCGGCGCCGATGGAAGGTATCAGGGAGATACTGTGCTCGAGCCCGGCGAACATACCCTGAAGGCGGTCTTTGCCGCCGAGGGCTTCCCCCTGGAGCCCTGCGAGAGCGAGGAGGTCCCCTTCACGATCCGCGAGCCCCTCTTCACCCTCCAGACCCTGCTGGCGACGGCCGCCGCCGTCTCGGTCGGCCTCCTGGGTGGGCTGGCCTACCTCCGCTGGGGGCGGAGGCGGAGGAGGGGAAGTGCCCAGGCAGCGGAAGAGGAAGAGGCGCCGGCACCGGTTGTGGAGGCCGTCGCCCCCGAGGAAGAGGAAGCGGTCCTGGAGGTAGAGCCCCCGGAGCCCGAGGGGCCGCTCACCCCCCTGGACGAGGCCGCCCACCTCTGGGAGCGCCTGGCCCTTGCCGCCGGAAGGCGCTACCTGATACCAAACCCCCGCGCAAAGACGCCGCGTGAGATTGCCGCCACCCTCAGAGGGACACCGGTGGAGGAGGAGGCGCGGGCGTTCGTCCGCCTCTATGAGGGTGTGCGCTATGCCGGCATCCCCTGCGGGGAGGATGAGGTCGGAGAGCTCCGGCAGCTGTATGAGGCGGTCGCCGGGGGATAACGATTGTCCCCCCCCCGGATGGCACTCCAGGCGAGGAGAAGATGCCCACCTGCAAAACCCCTATATAATGCCATATACCATTCTCCAATGGAGGGATAGATTGTCAGAGAATCGTCTCCGCTACACAGTACTCATGGAGCAGAACGAGGACGGGGGCTACACCGTAACGGTTCCATCGCTCCCCGGTTGCATCAGTGAGGGGTCCACTTGGGAAGACGCGCTGGCAAACATCGAGGAAGCGATCGCGGGCTACCTTGAGGTAGCCAGAAAACTGAGAATGCCCATTCCCGTTGAAGTTTCCGTATCTCTCAATACAATCAATGCAGTATGAAACTTCCAAGAATCACGGGGGAAAGAGCGATCAGGGCCCTGAAAAAAGCGGGCTTTGAGGAGGTTGGCGTGTGAGGCAGCCACCACTACCTCCATCATGCCGGGGGCGGTGCCATCGTCACGATTCCGGTACACTCCCGGAAGACCCTTGCTCCAAAGACACTTCAGACAATTCTATTTCAGGCCGGTCTCTCTGTCGACGAGTTTCGGACACTCCTGTAATTCCAGGATCTCCCGCACCACCCGGTCTCGGAGATGTCGTCACGCGGAGTAACCACAGTGCAGTCATTCTCCCGGATGACAGATGCCGTGATGGGGATGTGTCCAGGGAAAAAGGAGACTGGATCCCGGGCATTTGATGAAGAAGGTAATTTTCCGCTCAAGAATAGATGATATCCTCAGATATCGCCCTGAAGAGATGTTTTCTCCCCACGACCCCACCTTTCAGAACAAGGTCCACGAGCTCTCCAGTTCCTCTTTGAGGCCGACGATAGGTTCTGCCAGGTCGACGAGACGTTCGAGACCGCTTCCTCCGGCCTGTTCACCCCGTGCATACGAGCCGAAGACGCCAGATTTTTTCCTCAGCATCGATCGCCCTGAGCTGCTCGATCACCGGTTCAACCGTTCGAAGAGGGGATACGCTTCCGGCCATATCCGGGAGGGTATGGTCGCACCCTGAAACCGGACGGAGTGCGGCATCCCCTCCTGTGGCCGCAAATCTTTTCCACTCCATCTGTGTCTGTTTCCCGATTGCAGGTGTTCGGGTTCCATCTGGCTCCTGCCGGGCGGGTTTATACGCTATCCCTGGCCGGAGAGATAGATCAGCAGAACGCCGTTCACGTTTTCATCATTCTGGTGCAACAATGGTACCTTCCCTATCGCATGGGGGGTGGGTCCGGGAGGGGTGCTCCCCTCCCGGTGGAGGCGGATCCGGGTTCATGGTCGTTCTATCGGGAGGGTGAAATCTACCAGTTCGTCCCGACTAAGGGTCCCCGCCCTGTGAATCCTCTGCATCCGGGACTGGCATTTGCGTGTGCTCATCTCTCCATGGGGTCTAGCCTTCTTCATCGAAAATCGTATGGATGCACTGTTTGAGCAGCGGAAGGTCGTCTCGAACTGTCAGGAATACTGCTTCATAGTCCACACCAGAGGAGTGGTGAACGGTCCTGTCCCGCATGCCTGCGATCTCTTTCCACGGTATTTCCTTCGCAGTTGCGGTGAAATATTCTTTGCCGCCTCGCCGATTATTGTGAGCATACGCTCGATCCCGGCACGCTGGAGCGGATGACTGTTGAGTTCTGCTGCCGATGAAATGTCTCTCGAAAAGTCCTCAATGCTGGAATCAAGGATATGATGGAGGTACGCGGGATCTTCCGGCGTCATAGATCACCACTTCGTCACGGTGTATTGTATCGGCAAGGTAGGGGCTGACCGCCTTTTCTGTGACGAGATCGACGTTTCTATGGAGGGCAGCCTTGAGCTCGTCCTCTATCCGCACGATCTGGAGAAGACTTTTTGTGCGGCCGAACCTGACCAGGATATCGATGTCGCTCTCCGGGCCGGCCTCCCCCCGCGCATAGGAGCCGAAGACTGCGATCCGCTCGGCATCGTTCTGTGTCAGTACACGAATGATGGTTTCACAGATTTTCTCGGTCAGGGTATACATTCCTCTTGCTGTAGCCTGCCCCATCATCAGCCTTTCGGCAGAGGGGCGGTTTCGCCGTCACCCCTGTTCCCGGGGCGATTTTCTACAGGTCAACGCCCTCTAAGAGCGCCTCGATGATGAACGGGTTCTTCTCCTCCACAAGACGCTCGAACTCCGCCGGCGTATAGCAGAGGGGCTCGATCGGTAGATCGGTGAGGTCGAGCAGGGCGGCGATGCGTTTGTGGAAGCGTTCGGAAAAATCCCCGATCACGATCAGGTCGATATCGCTCCCTTCGTGAAGTGTCCCTGTCGCCGCCGAACCGAAGAGGATGATCCGTTCGATCCTGAACCGGGAGCGCACATCCGCCGCAAAGGCGAGGAGGGCCGCAATCAGGTCGGGAGAAGGGGTCGTGCCGCCTGTATGCATTCCTCTGCATCCTCCTCTTCGAAATATTCACAGGGTGCGAGACCTCCGGCGATGCTGTCCGGGTACGGGGTTGTGATGTATACACTGGTGTTTTGCATCACGCCGGAAAGAGAGGAGAGCGGGGTCGTCGATCTCCCTGAGCAACTCGAAGACCGAATGGGTGATGATCCGTCGCATCCCCCTCCCATAGAGCACCGCCTTCAACGCCTTTTCGGCGCTCTGCTGTGCTTGAAAGCAGGCCCATTCGAAATCTTCACTGAAATCCAGCGCTGTGCCTCCCCGAGGTTTTTATCCATGTATATACGGGTTGTATGACCCTTATGACCCTATAATAATTCTGCCGTCTACTGGCGCCGCCGAACAGAAAGGTTCATGCCCGCTCCCGTGGCGAAAAAGATGAGAATGAACCCACCAAAACGGGCCATCACCGTTCTTCTCCTCATGGCCCTCCTCATCGCCCCGGCCCCCGCCGAGAAGGTCGTCATCTCGGCCAATATCGGCCTTGCGATCACCAACCTCACGGTCTCGGCGATCGGCTGTGATGGCGCCACGGTCTGCTGGGAGACCGACCGCGAGGCGGTCGGATGGGTCGACTACGGCCCCCTCCCCGGCAACTATACGGCCCGTGCCTCCGGGGGCGAGGCGCCGGAATACCACCACTGCGTGGCCCTTCCACCTCTCACCCCGGGCTCGACCGTCTATCTCCGGGCGGTCTCAGAATGTGCGACCCTCCGGGCAGCATCGGACGAGGTGGCCTTCACGACGGCCCCTGAAAACACCGGCGACGATGATACTCTCCCCACGGTGCAGACGGCCCGGACTCCCGCGGTTCCGGCCCCCATTGAAATCGTCCAGACAACCGGGGAGAGGGTGCGTCCTGCACCACCTCCCCCCACAACAGTAGCGACGGAGGGGACGCATGGCACGCCCGGCAGCACGGTCCCCGTCCTGCCGGGCGTCCTCATCCTCCTGTTCGCCGTCGCCGCCCTGCGCTGGCGCTAACCCCACCGCCGGCGGAGGAGGGCGACCCCGATCCCGCCGACCAGCACCAGGCCGAAAATCGGGAGGACGGGGATGTCCTCGCCCCCGGCGACGACGACCACCGACCATGTGCCAGGGCGGTCCGATAGGGCGCTGAGGCTGACGCTCGCGGGATCAAACACCGTCTGGACCGGTGTCCACCTTCCCTCGACACTATCCCACCAGGCGAGGCAGAGTCGGTCGGCATCGCCGCCGGCCGAAACCAGGTCATCGGTGGAGGGGACGACCTCGATCGTCATGGGGAGGTTCAGCCGTCCGGGTATCCCGCCGATCAGGAAGGCCGTGGCCGCCGGTGCGACCCCCTCCGAAGCGGGGGGCACCTCCTGGCACGGCCCGAGGCTGAGGGTCGCCGGTGTGGAGACCGCGCCCGCCGGGATGTGGAGCGTGATCCGTCCATCTGGAGAGGTGATCACCGCCGGAGAGGCGGGGTCCAGATCGACAGAGACCTCAGAGAGGACCGGTGCCGTCTCTCTCTCCAGGCTGATCCTCTCGCTCCGTTCGTCCAGGAGGCGCCCTTCGCCGTCATAGATGCACGAACAGAGTGTATAGGTGCCCGGGGGCAAACTGACATCGACCGGCACCTGCAGGAGGACCGAACTGCCGGGGATGAGGGCATGGTGCGACGGATCGGTCCCGCCCGTCCAGATCACAGAACCGTTGGCGTCATGGATCTCGACGGTGTTCGAGAGCCCGTAGAAGTGGTGGTTGCCGGTATGGCTCACCCCGCTCACCACCGTGCACCCGCCGTCGTTGAGGAGGTCGAGGGAATCGATGTGTGCCGTTTCGGTGCAGGCGCTCCCGGCCACCGTGAGCATCACCGGTACCCGGACGGCGGTGACAAACGCCATCGACCCCTCTGCTGAGGGCAGTGGGCGAAATGAGATCAGGGCGTAGAGACCACCTGAGGCGGATGCGGGCGGCGCACATGTCACCTGCACCGTCGCCCGCTCTCCAGGGCGGAGGTGCAGGCTCGACGGCTCAACAGAGAGATAGGGGCTGGCTGAATGGGGGGAGGTGTCCTCTGCTGTGTAGGAGAGGTCGGGTCCGTTCGAAAAACCCATCACCTCGACGGCCACGTCCATCTCCCCTTCGCCGGGACTCGGTTCCACCACGATCTGATGGGGGGCCGCTTCGCCCGGTGAGATTTCCTCTGTCCACTTCACGCCCGAGACCTTGAGGGCGGCGGCGGGGTGGAGAACCGCGCTGAGGAGAATGAGGAGGACCAGGGCGACAATGCACTGATTGAGGTATCTCATGTGCAGAATTCACCTAGAGGGCCGTGATCACGAAGGTGACGATGATCCGGTATGTATGCCCGGCCGATGGAATGCGGTCGGAGGGGGCTAGTGCCTGTTTTATCCCGATATCATAGGAGTCGCCGCCGTCCTCCGAGGCACTGGCCTTTGATTCAATCGTCTGCTCATCGCCGCTCAGGCTGACATAGGCGTCCGTTCCAGAGGACTTGATCTGCAGGGCGTTTGTCAGATGGCTGTCAATATAGGCCGCTCCCGTGTAATCGGTCATATGTCCTGCCGAATCGGCGCCTTTCCCGCTGTCCAGGGCGTCATAGACCGTCACTTCATATCCGTCCGCATTGTTCGAGAGCACGGTCATGTCGATGCTGGTGGTATCTTCGTTCTCCCCGACCGTCAGGCTCCAGTCGGCGATCGATCCGCTGACCGTCAGGTCCACCGACGACCCGAAGGTGTCGGTTGTAATCTCGGCAGAGCCAGTGGAGGCTGCAGTAGACGCCTGGATGAGCAGAAACCCGGAAACAAGTGTCAGAAATATAAATTTGTTCATTATTGTTGCCCCTCGAATAATTCGACCAGATTATATTCGTAAAGAATATAAATCTCTCGATCCGGATAAAATCAAATATTTTATACGTTATGGTCGTTGGTCGCTCCAGATCTCTCTGTCAGGGCTATTTGTCGCTCCAATGATCATCGGGACCTGTCCTTGCGACATCGTGCACATGGCCCTGGATCTGTGGCTGTCCCGACAGGTCTGCGGTTTGGCGTTCAGGTAACGTGTTGAGCCCACAGGGTTGCCTGCCCCCCCGATGGATGAAAACCTCTAAACCTCCGGTTTCATACCGATCCGCATGTGCTGGTCACGGTCGAGGGCGGCGGTACAGGATACGGGGAGCGTGAGATGGCCCATGGCCCCTTTTCAATCGCCATCACGGCCGGGATGGTGCTGGCCGCCATCGCGTGTATGCCGGGCACCGTCGGTAAGGGGATCACACCCCCTCCAGCTCCCTGAACCGGAAGACCACCCGCCACTCCTGCTGCTCCCGCAGCATCACCTCGTTCGCCTCCTCGAGGAGGTCGCAGAGCTCGCCCATCCTCTCGGCCCGGCGGATCCGGAGGGTGATCGAGGAGAGGTGGCGGAGCATCGCCGCCGCCCGTTCGGCATTGTGGCGGTACTCCCGCTGGGTGCGGATCGCCGAGAGGGTGGCGGCCACCGCCGGCAGCACGATGGTGGCGGCGGCGAGCAGGGCCCCGCCGGCGTGTATGGCACCGCTTGCATGGGCGGCGGCGGTGATGAGGGTGGCGATGAAGAATCCTTCGCCGGCCAGGAGCAGGAGTTCGTAGCACCGGCGGTTGTGGCGTTCGGTGGCGGCGTAGAAGTCGACCTGCCGGTCGATCCAGGCCGAGAGCAGAAACTGCTTGAGGGGTTCGAGCGGGATGGCCAGGGAGCAGTAGTCCAGCGGGCGGACATCGAGCAGCCCCTCAAAGGCCCGGGACATCCAGTCGTCGGCATGGTGGGTGAGGGTGATCCCCGGGTGGGCGCCGGGCACCGAGCAGCGGATGCAGACAAAACAGAGGAAGATGGCGGAGCGGATCCGCTCGGCAAGAAAACGGTAGTCCAGCCACTTGCGGTGCCAGTCAAGGATGCGGGCGGCGCTGAGCAGCAGCAGCACGGCGGCGATGAAGGCGACCTCGATCCAGATGAGGAAGAGGGCCGCGGGGAAGAGGAGGGCCTGGAGGGTGACGATGGTGATCGCTGCCGCCGAAAGGGCGTAGACGGCTGTCCCGGCGCCGAGGTGGAGGAGGCCGTAGCGGTCGGCCAGGATGCGGGTGCGCACATAATGGGGGAGGAGGGAGCTGGCGAGCGGGTCCAGGAGGTCTGGCTCAAGCCCGGCAGAACGGAGGTGGGCCTGGAGCACGGCTTCACGCTCCCTTGAGACCCGCCGGATTCGCCTCCCGTCCACCCGTTCGGCGTTATAGGCGTCGGTGGAACGCAACATCTCAAGGATCCTGGGGGCGCCCGGGCCCTCGGCGACGGCGCCGCCGTCCAGCACCCGCAGCAGCGGCACCCCCGCCTGTCGTGCCGGCCCGAGCACCGATTCTGATGCGTCCGAAAAGGCGACGAGGAGGTCGAAATCGTCAAGACCCTCCGTCCCCGCCGTGCCGATCGTAACGGTATGGGGCGTATGGGCCAGGATGGCATCGATTCGCCCGATCGCCGGGGCAGGGTCGCCCGACCCGACCGTGCCAACGGTGATATCGATCGGCAGGGCGAGGGAGTCCATGGGGATCACGGCCTGCCAAGGGCGTCGCGGATCCCGCGGCGCACCGACCCGGAGGGCTCGCTCTCGAGCGCCGCCTCAAGGGCCGCCTCTGCCCCGCCGATCCGTCCGAGCGCCAGTGCCGCCGCCTTCCGTGCCGGCGGGTTCTGGTCGTGGAGCGTGCGTGAGAGGGCATCGATCGCCGCCGGATCGCCGATCTGCCCCAGGGCCTTCGCACTCATATAGCGGACATGATCCTTTTCGTCGGAAAGGGAACGGATCAGGGGGGAAACGGCCCTGGGATCGCCGATCTCACCGAGGGCCTCGGCCGCCCGGTAGCGGATTCGCCAGTCGGGGTCCCGCAGGGTGGGGATGAGAACGGTCAGCGCCTGAGTGCCGATCCGGGCGAGCGCCTGCGCCGCAGCGGAGCGCACCCCCATGTCTGGATCGCGCAGGGCCTCGAGGAGCGGCCCGGTCGCCGTTGCCGATCCCGTCCCGCCGAGGAGGAGCGAGGACATCCGCCTGACCCGGGCGTCATCGGCACCGCCGAGGGCCTGGCTGAGCGCCTCCTCTGCAACCGCTCTGTTCTCCTGGTTCATGCATCTTTCTCGCTCTCACGGCTAAAACTACTTGTGGCCGGAGGGCGGAGATCAGATCAGTATGGAAGAGGCCATCACCCCCGGCGATCCTGCCCTCTACATCAACCGGGAGCTCTCATGGATCGAGTTCAACAGGCGTGTCCTGGAGGAGGCCTTTGACGACACCCATCCCCTCCTTGAACGGGTGAAGTTCCTCTCGATCTTCTCCTCGAACCTGGACGAGTTCTTCATGATCCGGGTCGCCGGGCTGAGGCGGCAGATCATCTGCGGCGCCCTCGAGGCACCGCCGGACGGCATGTCGCCGCAGGAGCAGATGGAGGCGATCCGTGCCCGGGTGCTCCCCCTCATGGAGGAGCAGCGGCGGTGCTGGCATGAGGCGCTGCTGCCGGCGCTGCGGGAGGCCGGGATTCATATCCGCCGCTATGGCGACCTGGACGGGGATGAACGCGCCGCCCTCCGCCGCCTCTTCACCGAGGAGATCTTTCCGGTGCTCACCCCGATGGTCATCGACCCCTCGCATCCCTTCCCCGCCATCTCCAACCTCTCCCTGAACCTGGCCGTCGCCGTCCGAGACCCGGTGCGGGGGGTGCGGGCCCTGGCCCGCGTCAAGGTGCCCGCCGGGCTCGTGCCCCGCCTGGTGCGCATACCCGGCCGGCAGGGCCACACGGTCTTCATCGAGGAGGTGGTGGAGGCCAATCTGGACCTGCTGTTTGTGGGGATGGAGATCGAGGGGTGCCACACCTTCCGGGTCACCCGGGATGCCGATATCGAGATCGAGGAGGACGAGGCCTCTGACCTGCTCACGGCCATCGAGGAGGGGATGGAGGTCCGCCGGCGGGGCGCACCGGCCCGCCTCGCCGTCACCACGGCGATGCCCGAATGGATCAGGGAGCGGCTTGCCGCCTATCTCGGTCTCCCCCCCGTGCAGGTCTATACCCTCGACCCTCCCATCGGCATGGCCGACCTGATGGAGATCGCAGGGACCGACCGTCCTGACCTGCGGGATACGCCCTTCCTTCCGGCCGTCCCTGCCCTCTTCAACCGTGCCGGACCGGTCCTCCCCCGCCTGGAGGATACGGACCTCCTCCTCTACCACCCCTACGACAGCTTTGCGCCGGTGGTCGCCGTGATCAGGGAGGCCGCCCAGGACCCGGACGTCCTGGCCATCAAGCAGACCCTCTACCGGGCCGGATCGAACTCCCCGATCGTCGCCGCCCTGATGGAGGCGCGCCAGAACGGGAAACAGGTCACGGCGATAATAGAACTGAAGGCGCGTTTTGACGAGGAGAACAATATCGGCTGGGCCCGGGCGCTGGAGCGGGCGGGTGTCCATGTGGTCTACGGCATCATGGGGCTGAAGGTCCATGCAAAGGTCTGCCTGATCGTGCGGCGGGCCGGGGGGCGGATCGTCCGCCACGTCCATCTCGGCACCGGCAATTACAATGCCGGGACGGCGAAGATCTACACCGATATCGGCTACTGGACCACCGATCCGTCGATCGCCACCGATGTCTCCGATCTCTTCAATGTGCTCACCGGCCTCTCCAGAAAGGGGCGCTATGAAAAACTGCTCGTCGCCCCCCTTTCCATGCGGCAGGGAATCCTGGAGCGGATCGAAAAAGAGATCGAGCGCCGGCGGAGCGGCGGCGATGGCTGGTGCGCCTTCAAGATGAATGCACTCGTCGACCAGGAGATCATCGACGCCCTCTACCGGGCCTCGCAGGCCGGTGTCAGGATCGACCTGCAGGTGCGCGGCATCTGCTGCCTGCGCCCTGGTCTGCCCGGGATATCGGAGACGATCACCGTCACCTCGATCGTCGGGCGGTTCCTTGAGCATGTGCGGATCTATGCCTTCGGCAGCGGCGAGGTGCTCGTGGGGAGCGCCGACCTGATGCCGAGAAACCTGGACCGCCGGGTGGAGGTGCTCTTCCCGATCGACGACCCCGGGGTGCGGGAGGCGGTGCTCCGGCTCCTGCGGGTGCACCTGGCCGACGATGTGCGGGCGAGGCGTCTCCTCCCGGACGGCGCCTATGAACGTCCATTGAACGGAACATGCGATGCCCAGGCATGGATGGTCGGACACCGCGGCTGCTGGCGGGAGGACGGGGAGCAGTGACCGGCGAAGCGATCCCTCCCGGCGGGAGGGTGGTGGCGTTCGTCGACCTCGGCACCAACTCGGTCCGTCTGCTCATCGTCAGGCTTGACCCGAACGGTTCATATGCCGTTCTGACCCGGCAGAAGGAGACGATCCGTCTCGGCGAGGGCGAGTTCGAGACGGGACTCCTCCAGCCGGCCGCAATGGAACGGGCGGTCCTGGTCTGCAGCCGTTTCATGGAGGTCGCCCGGGGCTTTTCCGCCGATGAGGTGGTGGCCGTGGCGACCTCGGCAAGCCGCGAAGCACAGAACAGGGATGAATTCCTCGCCCTGCTCAGGGAACGGGCCGGGATCGCCATGCGGGTGATCTCCGGTGTCGAGGAGGCCCGTCTCATCCACCTGGGCGTGGCGTCGGGCGGCGGTGTCGGGGATGAAGAGGCGGTCTTCATCGATATCGGCGGCGGTTCGACCGAGGTCTCGGTCGGCACCCACCACTCCTCCCGCCACCGTGCAAGCCTCAGGCTCGGGGCGATCCGCCTCTCCGCCCTCTTTCCCCCTGACGGCGACGGGCGATACGGTCCAGACACCCATGCGGCGATGCGGGTGCATGTGCTCGAGGGGGTGCGCGGCGCCCTCGGTGGTTTCGGCGATATCGGCACCTTGTCCGCCTTCGGCAGCTCAGGGACGATCGAGAACCTGGCGGCGATTGCCGGGGACAAAAATGTGCTCACCTATAACGGCCTCTGCAGCACGATCCGCCGCCTGATCGGCATGACCCTTGCCGAACGGCGGGTCGTCGCCGGCATGAACCCGGAACGCGCCGACATCATCGTCGGCGGAGCGGTGATCCTGGAGGTGCTGATGGCCGAGATCGGTATACCGGAGATGCGGATCTCTGACCGGGGCGTCAGGGAGGGACTGCTCATCGATTATCTCAGCGGTATCGACGGCTTCCCGCAGGGCACACCGCTGCCCGTGCGCCGGCAGGGTGTGCTGCAGCTCGCCCGCCTCTGCCGGGCCGACGAGGGGCATTCGTGCGAGGTGGTGCGCCTCGCCCTCCGTCTCTTCGATACCGGGGGGGAGGTGGGCCTCCACTCGCTCGGCGAGACCGAGCGGGAGCTCCTCGAATATGCCGCCCTCCTCCATGATGCCGGCACCCTCATCTCGTTCCGCGGCCACCAGAACCATTCCTGCTATATCATCGAGAACGCATCCCTGCCGGGGCTGAGCAGGAGAGAGGTGCGGATCATCGCCCAGACGGCCCGATTCCACCGGAAAAAGCCCCCGACAAAGAAGGTGCTGGAGGCCGCCGGTGTCGCCGGCGGTGACGCCCGGACAGTCCGCATCCTCTCATCGATCCTCCGTATCGCCGAGAACCTCGACCGGAGTCATCGGGGATTCGTGCGGGACGCGGTCTTTGAAAAGAACGGGAATATGTTCAGGATCGTGGTCACGCCCGGGGGGGAATGCGACCTTGAGATCTGGGGACTCCGCGATGCCCTGCAGGACGTGGAAAAGGGGCTTGGAAAGCGGATCGATCTCGTAATTGCCGAAACCGACTGAGAATCTTTTTTGAATTCTTGCAAAAACATTCTGAAAATGCCTTGAATGGACAATTTCAACAAAAAGGAAGAACGCCCAGGACGGAATTCGAATCCGTGTCGATGCCGTGACAGGGCATCATGATAGGCCACTACACTACCTGGGCTCGTTGCAGATATCCCGCCTCCCGGATTCGAACCGGGGACATCGCGGTAGCCGCGCGGTCACCGTGACGGTAAACCAAACTACAGCCGCGCACTCTACCAGTCTGAGTTAAGGCGGGTATTGCGCTACATAGGTGGGTTAGACTTGTTATTAAAGGTATCGGTGGGCTCCGATGCAATCGTACTCATCTATTTATATCCGAAGGTCGTTTTTTGTGTATGTCTCGCACAGACGCAGACACAACCGGTACAAGGGGGTATCGTTTTCTTCACCCCCGGGAATGCACGTAAGAACATCGCTATTTTCGACACCACGCTCCGCGACGGCGAACAAACGCCGGGCGTATCCTTCACCATCGATCAAAAGGTCGAGATTGCACGCCAGATCGCTGCCATCGGAGTCCGCACCATCGAGGCCGGCTTCCCTGCCTCCTCGGCCGACGAACTGGAGGCGGTCAGGACGATCGCCGCCGCCGGAACGGGTGCACAGGTATGCGGACTCTCCAGGATGCGAAAGGATGACGTGGACGCCTGCATCGACGCCGGCGTCGACATGATCCATGTCTTCATCCCCACGTCCGACATCCAGCGGGAGCACACCATCAGGAAGAGCCGGACCGAGGTGATCGACGCCACGGCGACGACCGTCGCCTATGCGAGGGAACACTTCGATAGATGCCTCTTCTCGGCCATGGACGCCACCCGCACCGACTGGCCGTACCTGATCGAGGTATGCCGGACAGCGGTTGAGGCCGGGGCCACGACCGTGAACATCCCGGATACCGTCGGGGTGATGACCCCAACGGTGATGCGTGACCTCATCGCCCGCGTGGTGCGGGAGGTGCGGGCGCCCATCGACGTCCACTGCCACAACGACTTCGGGCTGGCACTGGCAAACACCCTGGCCGCCGTGGAGGCCGGCGCCTCGCAGGTCCAGGTGACGGTGAACGGCATGGGTGAACGGGCCGGAAACGCCGACCTCGCCCAGACGGTGATGGCCCTGGAACGGATCTACGGGATCGAGACCGAGGTGATCACCGAGCGCCTGGTCGAGACCTCCCGCCTCGTCTCCAGGTATGCGGGCATCAGCATCCCGCCCTGCCAGCCGGTCGTCGGTGAGAACGCCTTCTCCCATGAGAGCGGGATCCACTCGCACGGCGTGCTGGAGCGCCCCGACACCTTCGAGCCCGGGATCATGACCCCGGAGATGGTCGGGCACCGGCGGCGGCTGAAACTGGGCAAGCATGCCGGTCGCCATGCCGTCAGGCAGAGCCTGGCCGACGTCCATATCGCTCCCTCCGATGCCGAACTGGACCGGATCATGGAGAAGATGAAGTGGATCGCCGGACGGGGACGGCGGATCACCGATGCCGACCTCTATGCGATCGCCGAGGAAGTGACCGGCATGGGCGGCGTCGCTCCGGCCGTCAGCCTCAGGGACATCGCCATCCTCACCGGCAACCATGTGATGCCGACCGCCTCGGTGAACCTGACGGTGAACGGCGAGGAGAAGGTGGCGTGCAGCACCGGCAACGGCCCGGTGGACGCCGCCATGAAGGCGATCATCCACTGCCTGCCCGAACCGGTCCACCTGAAGGAGTTTGCGGTGGAATCGATCTCGGGCGGCACCGACGCCATCGGCCATGTGACCATTACCGTCGAGGACGCCACGGGCCACATCTTCGATGCATCGTCCTCCTCAGACGACGTCGTGATCGCCTCGGTGGACGCCATGGTGAATGCCATCAACCTCCTGCAGAGGGTGGCGGAGAAAAAACCCTCTCCCTGAAGGGGGGAGACCCCCTTATTTTTCGTCGAATTTTCTATTTTCTACACTATATTGGGGAATCCGCCTCTGTGCTTGTTCATGTGGGTGCCCTGCACCGGCGATTCGCCCCGTTACTGCCATTGGGAGTGGATTGAGAAAACTCTGGGAGTGTGGGTTCTCGATTGCCTTTCTCTATTTTCATCAATCGTTGGATCTGGTATATGGGGCGGCGCATCTCCCGGAAACACCGCCAGGAACCGTCCCGCCCCTATCGCAGCGACCGGGGGGTGGAACCTCCCGTCAGCACAGGGCCGGGACAGAGCAATCCCCTTCAGTGGGCGGGGCGCCCTTTCCCTGGCAAACGAGTGAAACAGGATGACATGGGCTGTACTGCACAGAAGGCACATAATGCCCGGCACCTGAATAGTGAGACGGCACCTGCCGTCCAGCGGGACAAATATCAGAACAAGAAAAAATATCGATTAAGAGGCCTGAGGGCTGCCGCTCATCGCCTGCTTGATCTGGGCCTGGAGCTGCTCGAACTTCGCCTGCATCGCCTTCTCCTGTTTCTCAAGGGACTTGATTCGCAGGTCCAGCGTTTCTGCCTTCTCGGTCAGTTCGGCGAGCACCTTCTCCTTCTCTTTCTGCATCATCACGGTCCCGACGTTCACGTACACCGGCGACTCGTCGGAAACCTCCTTCAGCTCCTCGATGGCGCGGTTCGTCTCCTTCACCGCCATCTCGTACTGGGCCTTCTGCCCTGCCACGGTCTGGAGCTGCTGCTGGATCTGCTGCAGCATTCCGAGCTGCTGCTGGACCTTGGGTGGAACACTACTCATGTATGATCATCTCCTGTAATTCGTCTGCAACGGTTATCAACCGGAGCCACATGTTCAGGGCCGCCCGAAGGGCATGGACATCGGCCGCCTGCACCCTGAGAACAAGGCGATCATCCCCCTCCAGCATGACCTCCTCACAGGACCGCGACCCCGCCACCTCACCGGCCTCAGGGGCGAGGACGCGGTGGAGGAGGGTCGCCTGCGGGGAGGTGAAGGAGAAGACTGCCTCATGCATCGTCCCCCACCTCCAGCACGATCCGTTTTTTCTGCTGTCCGTCGAAGACGATCCCGGGTTCGGTCGCCCCGGTCAGTTCTGCATCACAATATACTTTCAGGACATCATAAACCGATTGGTCGGCAATCCGGAGGCGCCGCTGGATGGTGCCCTCCCGTTCGATTATCGATGCCCGCCGGATCGTGAAATCATGGATCACATCACCCTCTTCAAGCACCTGAAGGTGGACTGAACCATGCTCCCGCGTAAAAAGGATCACCGCCTCGTCGGAAAGCGCCGCAAAACCGGTCTTTCCGCGGGGCAGATAACGGGCGCCCGTCGCAAAGGCGAGGTGCCGTGCGAGCGCCCGGAGGTCATTTGCTGCTTTTCTGGAGGTGGTGACGACGGTCATCGAGCCTTCAGCTCTTTGATCGCAGCCCCGCGCTCCTTAAACAGGATGCGGTGTCCACAGTAGGGGCATCTGACGTTCTGGTCGATTTCCACCTTCTGCTTGCACCGCGCACATTTATATGAACTTGCCACGCCGCTTACTCCTGGGTCTCGATCGCACGCTCGATGGTACGGAGGGCGACACGGAGGGACGGCGTCTGCGGGGCATAGGCGCCGCCAGCGAACTTGAAGCCGCACTTGCGACACTGCCAGATGCCGGTCCCGACACGGCGCACGGCCTTGTGGTCGCAGCGCGGGCAGGTGTGCGTGGCCTTCTGGACGCGCTCAACCTGGAGCACGCGCTTGCGGATGAATCTGCCGTATCTCGGGCCGAATCTCCCTGCACTTCCGGTGACTTTGCCTTTTGCCTTCTGTTTACGCCTCGCCATTCTGGATTACCCCTGATATGCTTACTAAGGTTAGCCGTTTTGGTTAATATACTTGCTCCAGCACCTTCACCTCTCCCTCCCCCCTGGAGAGACGGTTGACGACTGCATAGAACTCGGACTGAATACCCGCCGGGATGCGGCAGACGCAGATCCACGAACCATCCGACTGCCATTCCTCCCGTTCGACCGTTGCCGCCGACTGCATCTCGCCATAGGCGCGGGGGGCATGGTCGGCGGGAATCCGCACGGCAAGTCTGAGTTCCTCGAAGCGGATCGGGAGGATCGGGCGCAGGGCCTTCACCGTATCCTTCACCAGTTCGTCCACGTGCTTGAAGGGATCGATGTTCACCCGCGCCTCCTCCATCGCCATCTCGATCCGCTGCGGAGGGTGGGGGAGTTTTGTCTGCGGGTTGACGGCGTTTCTGGAGATGAAGGTGATGACCTTGCGCCGCTTCTCCTCGATCATCCGGCGCCGCTGGTCGGATGTCAGGTGAATCTCGCCCTTGCTGAGGATCCGGCGTGCGACCGTTTCGAATTCGGTGGTGCCAAAGACCTTCAGGAGCGCCTCATCCGAGGCGCGTTCGCCATGGGAAAAACTTTCAAAGACCGATTCGGCGGCAACAGCGTCTTCGATCGGGATCTCCTCGCCCTGCCTGATCCGCATGGCGAGATCGGGTTCGACCCCGATCTCAAAACGTTCGCCATGGCTCTCGAGACGGGCGATCACCGCCCGCTCCAGCGGGATCATCCCTCTCACTCACCCTGGTCGGCGCCGGTTTCAGATGGCGAGAACTCGACCTCGTCGACGAATGCCTTGACCTCGGCCGGTTCCATCTTGCGGAAGACCGGGTTCTGCGTCTCGATGACCCCGATCTCCACGGTGCCGACATCGAACTTGCCCTCGGTGGCGGCATGCAGGGCCTTCAGGCCGAGATGGACGGCGCCGCTGATCGTCATGGCCGGGTCGTACTCCTCCTCGAAGATCTTCATGGCGGCCGGGCGGCCGATACCGATGCCCGTCGCCTTGTACTCGAGGAGCGTGCCCGAGGGGTCGGTCTCGAAGAGGCGGACCTCGCCTTCGGAGATGCCGGCGATCAGCAGGGCCGTGCCGTAGGGGCGGGCGCCCCCGAACTGGGTGTAGACCTGCATATGGTCGCAGATCTTCTTGGCCAGACTCTCGACGTCGATGCTCTCGTCATAGGTGACGCGGTTGATCTGGGCCTCCACGCGGGCGCGGTCCACCAGCAGGCGGGCATCGCCGACAAGGCCGGACGATGCGACGCCGATATGCTCGTCGATCTTGTAGATCTTCTCGATCGACGAGGGTTCGAGAAGGCGGGAGGAAACCCGCTTGTCGACAAGGAGGATCACACCCTCGCTGCACTTGATGCCGACGGCGGTGGTCCCCCTCTTCACCGCCTCGCGTGCATACTCCACCTGATAGAGGCGGCCGTCCGGACTGAAGACCGTGATGGCCCGGTCATATCCCATCTGATATTGTGGTTGCATTAGATCTCCTCTCCTGTGTAATCTGACAAAAAGATGATGCCCTGCCTCTTATTACCCTCTTGCAGTACATCAATTTTATGCCCGCCATAGCGGAACATCTGCCTTCCGTTCTCGTCCCTCTCCTCATGCGGGGACGTGGCATGGACGCTTCCCTCCATCCGCCGCCTGAGCGCGGCGATCGTTCCGGAGGTGGCGACACTCCTGAGGGCGACAGGGTGCTCCCCGACTGCAGTGACGGTTGCGCAGGCCACGCCGAGATCCCCCTCCGTCCCGCGGACACAGCGGACGATCGCATGTCCGTCGCCGCTCCGGACGACGGCGGCACCGATCTCGGCCGCACGGGCATCGCCGAAGAGGCTGGTGACCGCCTCATTGATCGCCAGATAGAGGGCCTTACCGTCGACCTCCTGCCAGGGCGGCAGGATGCGGACGAGCAGGTATCGCCGCTTCCATCGCAGGGCCTTGGGTCGCGGCCTCATGGCACCACCCGCACCGGCCCTGAGGGCTCAAGCAGCCCCTCAACCGAGGAGAAGGCGGCGATGCACTCCTCCTCCCGCATCCCGAAGAGCGAGCAGAGCCCTGATGCCTCCCGGACGCTCCGCTGACCGAGGACCGATCGGGCATTGCTCCCGATGCAGAGCCCGAAACCGTAGCGGCGCTGGAGGTGGAGGATGTCAGCATAGCATGCGAGCACCCGCTGCCGCTCCCGACCGCGATAGGCGATGATGGGCGCAAGGTCGATCTCCACGCAGACTCCCTTCTCTGCGGCGGTCCTCGCCGCCACATGGTCAAAGGCGAACTTTCCTGCCAGGTGCACCCCCTTGAGGATATGGACGCCCGGAAAAGAGACCATCGATCTGGTGAAGCCTGCATCGCCCGCACACACCGAGACGATGGCATCGTCGGGCGCCCGCCGCACCGCCCGGATGGCGTCCTTTGCGGTTCGTTCACGGACGATCACGCCCCGGACGGCACGCACGCCATAAAACTCCCCTTCCCCGACATCCGAGACGATGATCGAATATCCGCACTCACGCGCCTCGAGGGCCATGCGTGGAAGCGAGGAATCGCCGGAAGGATAGGGATGCACGCAGGCATCAGCGTACGCCATCGGTGCGCTCCAAAAAAAATGGGGGTGGTTACTTTCCGCGGTTGCCGTGGGCGCGGATGCTCGGGCGGGTCTTCTCGGTGCCGGTGCCCTTGCGGCGCTGGCCGCGGCCCTTGCGTCCGGCCATCGTCTTACCGCGGTCGGCACGGCCGCGCTGGTTCGCCTGACCGATCCATGCAAGGTGCGGGTCGCTCATGACGGACGGGTGGCTGCCGTCGACCAGGATGACCTCATACCACTTGTAGCGGCCGTCCTGACCGACCCAGTAGGAGTTGAGCACCTCCATGTTCGGGTACTTCCGGGCGGAGCGCTCCTCGGCGATCCGCTGGATGCTCTTGCCCGAGGTGATCCGGCGCATGCCCATCCGGGCGGTGCGGCGACCGCGGATATAGCGGGACTTGCGGCGACCGCCGCGGCGGACGCGGGCACGGACGACGATGACGCCCTGCTTTGCCTTGTAGCCAAGGGTGTGTGCACGGTCGATACGGGTCGGGCGGGCGATGCGGACCACCGCACCCTCCCGCCTCCAGGTCTGCATCCGCTCCCAGAGAAGACGCTTAACCTCGGATTTCTCCGGGTTCTTCCACGCCTCGCGGACGTAGGCATACATTGACTTTGCCATGGATTTTTCACCTTGAGGTTCGGCGCATCTGCGATGCACCACATTCCTGAACGGGACGGATCCCGCAGTTCTGTACTGGTATGCGTCCGTCAGATATTAAAATCACGGTCCGGCCGGCCCCTTCCGCTTCTCGATCACCGCGATCCCCTCGATCCCGGTCCAGGGGTACTGCCCGTCTTCGTCCTTCTCCGCCGACTTCACCATGTCCCAGACGGTGAGCAGGGCGGCCGAGACGCCGGTGAGCGCCTCCATCTCAACGCCGGTCCGCCCGTAGGAGCGCACCCGCACCCTCGCCTCGATGGCGCCTTCGACCTCTGCAAAGTCCACTTCCACCCCTCCAAGGGCGAGGGGGTGGCACATCGGGATGATCCGGGGCGTGTCCTTCACCGCCAGGGTGGCGGCGACGCGGGCGGTGGCCAGCACGTTCCCCTTCAGCACCGTTCCCTCGCGGATCGCCGCCAGCGTCTCTGGGCGGAGGCGGATCCGGCCGGCCGCCACCGCCTCCCTGACGACGTCGGGCTTTGCCGAAACGTCCACCATCCGGGCGCGGTCATCAGCGATATGGGTAAACTCAACCATAGAGTACTTCTGCGATCCAGGGGAGCATCTCTGTTGCGATCAGCCCGGCGTCCCGTCCGCCGGCGGCGCGCTCTCCGGCGAGACCGTTTGCATGGGCGGCAGCGCAGGCGGCCTCAAAGGCCGGGAGCCTGCAGAAGAGGGCGGCCGCCACCCCGGCGAGCACGTCGCCGGTGCCCCCGACGGTCATCGCCGGGCAGCCGCTGCGGTTGAAGCGGACCCTTCTGCCGTCGGAGATGATATCGACGGCCCCCTTGAGGAGGATTGCAGAGTCCTCGGGGGCGGCGTCGCGCACCGTCTCCGCTCGCTCCCGCATTCCCGCCGGCAGGGGGCGACCAAAGGCGCGCCTGAACTCGGCGGCGTGCGGGGTGTAGATCGTCTCCGCCCCGGCCGGCAGGGGGGTGCGGAGGGCGTCGGCGTCGATCACGAGTTTTTTCGCATGGGGGGCGAGGGCCTTCACCACACCGTGGCTGCCGGGCCCGAGGCCGTTCCCGCAGAGCACCACATCGGCCCGTTCTGCTATGGGTATGAGCAGGTCGCTGTGCTCCTCGCCCACCAGCGTGCCGGAGAGGGGGACATGGATCAGGTCGGGGCAGGGGACATAGACCGGCGAGGCCACCCGCACGATATCGGCGCCGGCGCGCAGTGCAGCCATGCCGGCAAGGAAGGGTGCGCCCTGGTAGGGGCCGCCGCCCACGACGAGCACCTCGCCGCCTGCCCCCTTGTGCGCCGTCGGCCCCTTGGGGCGGAGGCAGAGGAGGTCGCCCGGGCCGGTGCAGATCTCGGCGGCGACCGGGATGCCGATCCCGGCGGTTCGCGCCCCTGCTGTCTTCGGGCGGTGGAAGGCGAGCACCAGGTCTGAGCGGGCGTCAGGTGTCGGCACATCGGCCGCCACCACCCGGGCGGCGCTCTCGTTCATCAGCCGGACCATGGCGGAGAGGGGCTGGCGCACCGTCCCGGACGCCCCGGTCCCGAGCATGGCGTCGACGATCACGTCGGCCTCCCTGAAGAGGGGTTCGAGCGCCTCCACCTCGACCGGTGTCCGCACCTCCCGGAGGTCCACGGCGGCGTGGAGCAGCGCCTCCCTCTGGAGGAGAAACTCGGGTGTCGCCCTCCCGTCTGCAGGAATGACCGCCGTGCACTCCAGGTCCTGCAGGTGACGGGCGGCCGCCAGACCGTCGCCGCCGTTGTTGCCGCGCCCGCAGAGCAGGAGCACCCGTTCGGGGTCGGACTCCCTCACGGCGACGGCAAGGGCCGCTGCCGCCGCCTCCATCAGCCTGATCCCCGGGACGCCGAGGGCGATGGCGTTCTGGTCCACGGCGCGCATCCGCTCCGGCGTGATGATTCCGCCCTCGCAAAAGCCGGCGAGGTCCCTGAGATCAAATGAGAAGGCATCCTGCATACCGGCAGGTAGCATCCCTGCCGATAGAAAGGTTGCGCTTCACTGTGGGCCGGTAGAGTCGGTTATATCTGCCCGCATGCAGAGATCCTCTGGCATGAGTCTTGAGGGCGACGTGCGGACGGCAACCGAGCAGATCCTCGGGGCCGAACAGGTGACGGTCATCTCGCATATCGATGCCGATGGGATCACGAGCATGTCGATCCTGATGCAGGCGATCACCCGCGCCGGTATCGAGGCGACGCCGGTGTTCGTCCGGCAGCTCGAACCCCTGATGATGCACCGGGTGCCGGAGGACGACTCCCTCAAGGTATTCTCCGATCTCGGTGCCGGCCAGCAGAACCTGCTCGAGGAGCGCGGCCTCACCGCCGATGAGGTGGTGATCGTGGACCATCATGTGACGCAGGACGTGGACACCCCCTATCTGCAGGTGAACGCCCTGCCCTACGGCCATACAAAGTTCTCCGCGGCCGGTGCCGCCTACCTGGTGGCGGAGTCGATCGACGCCGACAACCGCGACCTGGCCAAACTCGCCGTGATCGGGAATGTGGGGGACATGATGGCGCGTGAGGACTGCGGGCTCATCGGGCTGGCGCGGGAGATCGCCGGGGAGGGGATCGCCTACGGCAATGTCGAGGCCCGCCGCGACCTCAACTGTTACGGGATCTCCACCCGCCCCCTGGCCACGGCGATCGCCTACACCGACGATCCCCATATCGAGGGGATCACCACCAGTCCGCCGGCGGTCCGCCGCCTGCTCAAGGATATCGGCGTGCCCGAACGGACCGCCCGGGGCCGCCTGCGGGTCTGGGAGGACCTTTCCGCGGACGAGCGGCAGGCGGTGACCTCCGCCCTCGCCGAGCAGATCGTCGCCCACGGCGGGAGCGTCGAACGGCTCTGCGCCGAGGTATATCTCTTCCCGGACGAGGCAGAACGGACGGCCCTGCACAACGCCGCCGAGTACTCCACCCTGCTGAACGCCTGCGGGCGCTGGGCGCGGCCCGACGTGGGGAGCGCCATCTGCGCCGGCGACCGGGGGGAGGCGCTCCGGGAGGCTGAGCACATGCTCAGCCACCACCGCTCGACGATCCGGGAACTGATGAACCATATTATTGAGCATGGGGTGACCGAGGGTGAGGGCGTGCAGCACCTCCATGTCGGCGACAGGTTCCCGGACACGGTCGTCGGGATCGGGGCCGGCATGGCGCTCTCGCGGCTGAACCGGGACAAGCCGATCCTGGTGATGTGCTCCCTCCCCGAGGATTCGACGCTCACCAAGGTCTCGATGCGGGCGACCGATGCGATGGTGGCGTCAGGCATCGACCTGCAGGAGGCGCTGGTGGAGGCCTGCGGTCCCTTCGGCGGTGCCGCCGGCGGTCATGCCATCGCGGCCGGGGCCTATATCCCGCAGAAAATGGAAAAGGAGTTTGTTTCTCGTGTCAACGAAATCATCAGGAAACAGCGCGGAGCAGCAGGTCAGAACGACTGCTGATTTCCAGTTCGGGCGGGGTGCGGGCGTGGCGCTCTTTCCCGCCGGTTGCCGCTTTATCAGGTCGAAGACCAGACGGGTCCGGCAGGTGACGGACGGCGGGCAGCGGATTGTAACAGTCAGGGCGCGGGACGGGCGGTTCACCCTCAGCATCGAGGGCGCCCGCCGCCTGGCGCGGGCCATCCCCCCGCCGGCCTACCGGGTGGAGATCGCCGCCGAGGTGACCGAGTTCATCGCCCGGGGCAAGAACGCCTTTGCCAGGCATGTGGTGGCGGCTGACCCCGGCATCCGTGCGGGCGACGAGGTGATCGTGGTCGGCGCCGGCGACGAGGTGATCGCCACCGGCGAGGCGGTGCTGTCCGGAGCAGAAATGCTGGCATTTAATTACGGAGTAGCGGTAAACGTAAGGAAAGGAGGAACCTGAGCGTGTTTCCAGGCGGCAAGATCAATCCAAAGAAAATGAAGCAGATGATGAAGCAGCTCGGCATGGAGATGGAGACCCTGGAGGACGTGCGGCGCATCGTCATCGAGACCGGTGCCGGGGACTATGTCTTCGATCAGGCCGAGGTGGTTGCGACCATCATGCAGGGGGTCACCACCTACCAGATCACCGGTGACGCCCGCTTCGAACCGGCAGAGCTTGAGATCCCTGAAGACGACGTCAAACTGGTGATGGAGCAGACCGGCGCCGGTGCCGACGCTGCCCGGGAGGCATTGAAGGCCGCCGGCGGCGACATCGCAGAGGCGATCCTGCGTCTGACCGGGGCATGATCGAGGCGGGGGAGCGGCTGGTCCTCGTCTCCGGGACGAGAGAATATTATGTGCGTGCCGGTGAGGGGACGCTCTCCACCGATCTCGGCATACTCGACCTCGCCGCCCTCGTCGGTGGCGACTACGGCGATATCGTCGCCACCCATCTCGGGACGGAGTTTGTGGTCCGCCGCCCCCGCCCGACCGACTTTTTCTCCCATGCCTCCCGGACAGGGGCGCCGATGCTCCCCAAGGACATCGGCATGGTGATCGCCTACACCGGCATGAACCGGGAGGACACCGTCCTTGATGCCGGCACCGGGAGCGGGATTGCGGCGATCTATTTCGGCAGCATCGCACGATGCGTCGTCACCTGCGAGGTCCGCCCCGAGTTCGCCCGAAAGGCGGAGGCGAACATCAGGGATGCCGGGCTTGATAATGTGGAGGTGCGGGCCTGCGACGTGCTCGAGGTCGAGGGTCTCTTTGACGTCGTCCACCTCGACCTGCCGGTGCGGGCCGAGCACCTCGCCCATGCCCACCGCCTCCTGCGGAGCGGGGGCTACTGCGCCTGTTACACCCCGTTTCTCGAGCAGATGTCGGTGGCCTACGACGCCGCCGCAAACCTCTTTTCAGAGGTGCACACCTATGAGTGCATGGAGCGGGAGATGACGCGGGGGTCCCGCGGCACCCGCCCCTCCACGCGTGTCGGTCATTCGGGCTATATCACGATTGCAAGGCGATAAGATGCGGCATATCATCTCAATACGGGAATTTGAGAAGGAGGAGATCGATGCCCTCCTCGACAGCGCCGGGACGATCGATGCGGGGCGCTATGACCGCACCGCCCTCGCCGACAGGATCCTGGGGGTGCTCTTCTTCGAGCCCTCCACGCGAACAAGAATGTCGTTTGAGGCGGCGATGGCCCGTCTTGGCGGGCGGTCGATCGACATGGGCGGTGTGGAGGCGAGTTCGGTCTCCAAGGGCGAGACCCTGGCCGACACTATCAGGGTGGTGAGCGGGTATGCCGATGCCATCGTGCTCCGCCACCCCAGGGAGGGGGCGGCGCGCCTTGCGGCCGAGTTCTCCTCGGTGCCGGTGCTGAACGCCGGCGACGGCGCCGGGCAGCACCCCTCCCAGACCCTCATCGACCTCTATACGATCCGGCAGGCGATGCCCCTCGACGGCATCGATGTGGGCCTGCTCGGTGATCTCCGCTACGGGCGGACGGCCCACTCGCTGGCCTATGCCCTGGCCGAGTACAACGCCACCATCCACACCCTCGCTCCCGGGAGCCTTGAGATGCCCCAGAACGTCATCGAGGGCCTCAGGGATGCCGGCGTGGAGGTGGTGGTGCACACCGACATCACGGAGTTTGCGCACACCCTCGACGTGATGTATGTCACCCGCATCCAGCGGGAGCGTTTTCCCGACACCGCTTCCTATTATGCCGTTGCCTCGAGTTACCGGGTGACCCCCGAACTCCTGGAGGGGGTGCGGGAGCGGATGATCGTCCTTCACCCCCTGCCGCGGGTGGACGAGATCGATTCGCGGGTGGACACCCTCCCGCACGCCCGTTACTTTGAACAGGCCAGAAACGGCATCCCGATCCGCATGGCCCTGCTGATGGAGGTGATGGGATGACCGGAAACCGCCGGACGCTCCAGATCAGCCCGATCCGGAACGGCACGGTCATCGACCACATCACGGCCGGTGAGGCCTTCAATGTGCTGCGGATCCTGGGGATCACCGGCACGACTCACGAGATTCTCTCCATTGCAACGAATGTGGCAAGCGGCAAGGCCGGAAAGAAGGATATCGTCAAGATAGAGAACAGGGAACTCTGCAAGGAGGAGGTGGACCGGATCGCCCTCATCGCACCGAACGCCACCATCAATATCATCAGGGACTATCTGGTCTTCGACAAGAAGGGTGTCGAGATCCCGGACGTCCTCTATGGCGTCATCCGCTGCCCGAACCCGGGCTGCATCACCAATACCAACGAACCGGTGCGGAGCCGGTTCGAGGTGACGGCGAAGGGGCTCCACTGCACCTACTGCGAGTGGTACCTCACCGAGGACATCGCCGGGCACATTATCTGATCTCTCTATTTTGTACGAATCGGTACCGGCCTTCTGCCCTCACCCATCCATCCTGATCGCCCCTGAAGGGGGGGCGTGGAGGGCCCTACTCCCAGCCGATCACATGGCCTTCGTCGTCGATCTCGCCCCTGATGATCCGGGTGGAGGAGATCCAGCGCCCGTCCTCTGCGAGAACACAGGCGATCTGGTGGATCTCGACCATCGGCATCCCCTTTGCCCGGCGGAGGCGGTTGATCTCGATCCCGGCCGGCAGCGTCTCCTCAGAGACCACCAGGATATCGAAATCGGTCTCGAGGGCCGATCCGTAACGGTCGTTCAGCGCCTCGATCTCCCAGGGGGTTTCTGTGCCGAGGGATTGGATATAGGTTCTGAGGGCGCCTTCACGCTCGGCATAGGGCATGACTGGATGGCTCTTTCTCCCGGCGAAGGCGTCTGAGGAGAGGCCGATCACCACCCGGCCGCGCGGTCCGGCGAGTTCGAAGGACCGCGATATCAGTTTTTTGTGCCCGGCGTGGAGGGGTGAAAAGGTCCCCCCTACCATAATCTTCATTCATAGTCATGGGCTACCTGTACTATTAGTATGAACCACAATCTGCGCATCGGCGATCGGGTCTTTGTCGCCGAAAACGCCACGCTGCTTGGCGATGTCACGATCGGCGACGGTTCGGGCATCTGGTTCGGTGCCGTGCTCCGCGGCGACCGCGACCGGATTGTCGTCGGGGCCGGGTCCAATGTCCAGGACAACGCTACCGTCCATGTCTCCGCGGGCCATCCCGCCATCATCGGGGACAGGGTCTCGATCGGTCACGGGGCGATCGTCCACGGCTGCACCATCTCTGACGACGTCCTCGTCGGCATGGGGGCAATCGTGATGAACGGGTCGGTTGTCGGCGAGGGTTCGATCATCGGCGCAGGTGCGGTTGTCACCGAGGGGCGGGTCGTCCCGCCGGGATCGCTCGTGCTCGGGGTACCTGGAAAAGTGGTCCGTGAGGTGACCGGCGCCGAGCGTGAGTCGATCCTGGAGAATGCCCGTGTCTATATGGACCTGGCCGGGGGGTATCTCGGTGAATGAGGCAGTGGTGGTCGGTGGCGGGATCACCGGCATCCAGGCCGCCCTCGATCTCGCCGGCCATGGGGTGCGGGTCAGGCTGATCGAGCGCGAACCATCGATCGGCGGGCACATGGCGATGCTCGACAAGACCTTCCCGACCAACGATTGCTCGATGTGCATCCTCTCCCCCAAGATGGTGGAGGTGGAGCGCCATCCCCTGATCACGCTTCACACCTGCACCGAGGTTGTGGGGATCGAGGGCGAGGTCGGCGATTTTACCGTGCGGCTCAGGCGCCACCCCCGCTATGTGGACGAGGAGCGGTGCAACGGCTGCGGCGACTGCACCGATGTCTGCCCGGTGGAGGTCTACAACCGTTTCGACGCCGGTATCGGCGTGCGAAAGGCGATCTATCGGCCCATGCCCCAGTCTGTCCCGAACATCACCATCCGCGATGCCGAGCACTGCATCGACTGTGGACTCTGCTATGACGCCTGTGGGCGGGATGCGGTGCTGCACGACGATGAGGACGGCGAGGAGGAGTCTACGGTCCGGGCGGCGGCCGTAGTCATCACCACCGGCTATGCCACGTTTGATCCGGCAAAGAAGGGGAACCTCCGCTATCTGAACATCCCGGACGTGATCACGAGCCTTGAGTTCGAGCGAATGATCAATGCCAGCGGTCCGACGGGCGGGGCGCTCAGGCGCCTCTCCGACGGGCGGGTGCCGCGATCGGTGGTCTTCCTCCAGTGCGTGGGGTCACGCGACATGCAGGTCGACCGCCCCTACTGCTCGTGCGTCTGCTGCATGGCGGCGATGAAGAACGCCATGCTGATCAGGGAGCACCACCCCGAGACCGAGGTGACGGTGCTCTACATGGATATCCGCGCCTACGGCAAGGGCTACGAGGAGTACTACAACCGCGCCGTCGATATGGGGGTGCGGTTCGTGCGCGGCCTCCCCGGGGAGATCCTCAGGAACGATTCCGGCATTGAGATGCAGGTCGAGGACACCGAGACCGCCGAGGTCACCACCCTCCGCCCGGACCTTGTCGTGCTCTCGGTGGGGATGGAGCCGCCGGTCGGGGCGGCCGAGGTGGCCGAACGCTTCGGCATCAGCCTTGAAAAGACCGGTTTTGTCCACACCCTCGACGAGAAGACGAACACCGTGGCGACGATCCGCCCCGGCATCTATGTGGCCGGGACCGTTGTCGCACCGAAGGACATCCCGGACTGCGTGGCGATGGGCGGTGCGGCGGCGATGCGGGCCTATACCGACGTCTTGAGGGCGCAAGAATGATCCCCCGCACGATCTGGCGCGAAGGGGAGGCGATCCATCTGATCGATCAGACCCGCCTCCCGACCGAACGGCAGATTGTGGTGTGCACCGACGTCGAGCGTCTGTGCCTGGCGATCCGCCGCCTCGAGGTGCGGGGCGCCCCGGCCCTCGGTGTGGCCGGGGGCTATGGTGTCGCCCTCGCCGCCATGCTGAACCGGGACCCCGGCCGCGATGCATTTCTGGCGGCGGTCACCGCCGCCGCCGACGCCCTGCGGGCCACCCGCCCCACGGCGGTGAACCTCGGGTGGGGGATCGATCGGGTGCTCGCCGCCATTTCGGGGAGCAACACCGTCGGGGATGCGGTTAGTGTTGCGGTCGAGGAGGCCGATGCCATCGCCCGGGAGGACGAAGAAACCTGCCGCCGGATCGGTGCCCACGGCGCCGCCCTCATCCCGGACGGTGCACGGGTGCTCACCCACTGCAATGCCGGCGCCCTCGCCTGCGCCGCATGGGGGACGGCGCTCGGCGTGATCCGTTCGGCGGCAGAGGCCGGAAAAAGCCTGTCGGTGACGGCCTGTGAGACCCGCCCCCTGCTCCAGGGTGCGCGGCTCACCGCATGGGAGCTGGCCGAGGACGGCATTGCGGTGCGGGTGATCCCGGACTCGGCCGCCTCCTTCCTGATGCGGCGGGGCGAGATCGACTGCGTCGTCGTAGGGGCGGACCGGATCACGCGGGATGCCGTCTTCAACAAGGTCGGCACCTACATGCACGCCGTCTCGGCCCGTCACCACAATATCCCCTTCTATGTGGCCGCTCCCCTCTCGACCTTCGATCCTGAGCGCTCGGAGGCGGAGGTCACCATCGAGGAGCGGAGCGCCGACGAGATCGCCGTCTTTAATGGGCGGCGGACGGTGCCGGAGGGTGTTCGCTGCACGAACCTCGCCTTCGACGCCACCCCCCTCGACCTGGTGACAGCGATCGTCACCGAAGAGGGTGTGCTGCGGCCTCCGTACAGGCGGATGCCCGGAAGAAGAAGTATTTAACCAATCCCTCCTCATTCTGTTGCATGTTCTTCGATACCCCGATCTGGTCGCAGGTGATGATGCTCATCGGTGAGGTCACGTTCTTCCTGATCGCGGGTGTGATCCTCTTTTCCGCCGTCCTTCTGGTTATCGCCGCCCTTTCCATCCAGAGCGGGGAGTTTTATTTCCCCCGCCTGATGAAAAGCGGTCTGGTGCTGCTCGAAGGAGTGATCAAGGGGATATGCAAATTTTTCGGGTTTGACGACAAGGACCTCATCCGTTTCTTCATCAGGCTCCACAATACGATGAACATGAAGCAGTTCGGGGATACGCCGGTGGAAAAACGGGCAATCTATCTGCCCCAGTGCCTGCGTTCAGGCGAATGCCCGGCCCACCTCACCCCAGAAGGACTGGTCTGCCGCCGCTGCGGACGCTGTGATATCGGTCATGAGATCGACCGTCTTCAGGAGATGGGCTACCGGGTATTCATCGTTCCGGGTTCGACCTTCCTGAAACGGATGGTGAAAAAATATCAGCCCGAGGCGATCATCGGCGTCGGATGCCTGATGGAGGTAAAAGAGGGCCTCGAACTCTGTGACCGCATCGGGCTTGTGGGAATGGGCGTCGTCACCATGAAGGACGGATGCGTCGAGACGGTGCTCGACTGGAGCGATCTCGGAGAGATCGCACAGGTCGGTCTTTCCGGGCCTAGTTCCCCATAACCTTCACATTTCTGCCGAACAGGCGGGTGCTCGTGATCCGCCCGTAGACATAGATCGTGGCGTCGCTCCTGACCTCGCCGACCTTCACCCCGGGTCGGAGGATGATATCGCCTCCGGCGGCGACGGATTTCACGATGGCGTTGTCGGAGAGGGTGATATTATCTTTGACCGTGAGGGAGCCCTTGATCCTGACGTTCCTCCCGATAACGCCTGATGTGCAGGTGACGTCCTTTCCGACCGTTGAAAGGGCGCCGAGTTCCAGGCAGCCGTCGACGTCGAGTTTTCCCCAGATATGGGTCTCAGGCGGAACGATGAAGTCGCCGGGGATGTGGACATTCCCGTCAAAAAAAGATCCTTTTGGGGCGATATAGGTGTCTCCGCTCTGGTAAACCTTCATAGAGTCTCAGGTACGATCATGCCCCCGCACCATAAAAGGTTTCGGAAAGGAGCGCAGCTGCGGTGAAGATTACCAGGGAGAGGAACATCCCGCTCTTCAGGGTGGTGGTGACGCCAGAGGCCCGGACACAGGCAGGCAGGGTGCACCCCCGCACCCGCAGGGAGCGGACGAGGACGGCGAGGTTCAGGGCGCCGATGGCAACGAGGTAGGGGAGGCCCCACCACCTGAAGACCGGGAGCATCGAGAGGACGGCGGCGGCCAGGGCGAAGGCGAAGGCGAGGATGATGCTCCACTCCACACCCACGATCATCGGCAGGGTCCTCGCCCCGCCGGCGCGGTCGCCCTCGATATCCTCGGCGTCCTTGAGAATCTCCCGTGCAAGCATCGCCAGCAGGGTGACGCCGGCCACCGGCAGATTTGCGGTGAGGCCGTCGATGCCGACGAGCGCACCGCCGAAGAGGAAGATCGAGGCCGAGAGGTAGGCGACGGTCAGGTTTCCGAGGAAGGGGGTGGCCTTCAGTCTGGCCGCATACAGCACGAGAAGGATGGAGTTGACGGCGGCGATCCCCCAGCAGAGGGGGTTGGTGGGGAGGGCGAGCAGGATCCCGCCGAGAAACAGGGCTCCCGCCCAGAGGAGGGCGCCCCGCTCTGAGACGGCGCCCGATGGGATGGGGCGGTCAGGACGGTTGACGGCATCGATGGCAGCGTCGTAGTAGTCGTTGATGGTGTTGCCGGCGGCGGTGATCAGGCCGATGATCCCGATCAGCACGGCGGACTCCGGCACCACGGTGCCGGTGGCGATGAGGTAGCCGAGGACGCCTGCAAGCCCGGCGACAATGGCGTTGACCGGGCGGGTGATGGCGATATAGCCGTACATCTGAAAAAAATGCGACGGCGGGATATTTCAAGATTGGCCGGAGCGGAGGGAGGCATAGCCCGCCGTCCACCAGGGGCGGTCGGGCGGGTCTGTGCGGAGCATCGCCTGCCAGGCCTCGTCGGTGAGTCGACCAGAGAGGGGGACGGTGAACTCGTAGTAGGAGAGGACCGGTCCTGCGGCAAGGAAGGCCGATCCGTCCCTGGTGGGGCAGGCGACAACGACGAGGTCGGTATAGCCGACCCCCTCCTCGAGGACGAGGTCATGGAAGGGATTGGTGTGGACGTCGGCAACGATCGCGGTCGTCTTCCCCTGCTCATCGACATCGGTGAGGGCGCCGTCGAGCACATCGCCGACATTCCTGATAAAGGCGTGGTCGGCGGGGGTGAGGTCCTCGCCGTTCAGTTCACGTGCCGAGATGTCGGCGAGGCGTTCGAGGACCGACTCGAGGCTCTGCAGGCGGCGCTCTGACACCCCGTCGAGGGCGTCCAGGTCCGCGAGACCCTGGCGCGTCATGACGGTGAGGGCATGGAGGCGGGTGTAGACCTCCGGCACCGGTTCCACGTACCCTGAGACCTCCTGCTCCATCGGTTCGACGGCGATCGCCTTGCCGAAGGTGTAGCTCTGCTTGGCGTAGAGGATGGTGTCGTGGCGGAGTTCGGTCCATGAGGCGAGTGAGGTCGTCAGTTCCTTCTCTCTCCATGCAGGGGTCTGCATGAAGGCCGGATACCCCTCCCCGAAGGTCTCGAGGAGGGGGCGCTGAGCGTGGAGCCAGCCCCAGTAGAGGTTTCTGGTCCAGCCGCTCTCGTTCACGGCGGCGAACTCGCCCTCCAGCCGTTCTGAGACCTCGGTATAGTTGAGGTACCTGCTGTCCTCCCCCTCGTCCAGGAGTCCGGCAGCCCGCTCTGAGCCCAGCAGGGCCATGACGTCGAGGGCCGTCGGGATCGCCCGTTCGCCCTCGACCATCGTGAAGGCGTCACCGGTGCCGGTGAACGACCCGGCATAGGGGTAGACCAGTTCTGAGAAGACATAGGAGTCCGGGACAAACCGCTGCCCCATGAACCGGAACCCCATGGTGGCGTTGAGGGCCTGCCTGGCCTCCGCCTCGGTGGAGACCACCTGATCGCCGGTACCGCTATAGATCGCCGGCGGGGCATGGGAGCGGAGTTCCTCCTGCAGGCTGGCGATCTCGTCGGCCGTGAGGGTGGGTTTCGCGCTGCCGAAGGCGGTCTTCATCGCCTCGATATAGTCGGCCGGGCCTAGGTCATCGGAGTATCCGGCATAGAAGGCGGTGACCGTATAGATCCGGTTCCAGCGCTCCATCAGGGCGGGGTCGGCATCGGTTGCGGCGGCGATCTGTGCGGCGGCCGCCGTCTGGACCGCTGCTTCCTCGGCGCTGACGATCGAACCCTCTTCGCCGCCGGTGAGCAGGAATGCCAGGCGTCCGTGCCACATCATCGCCAGGAAGTAGTTTTTCAGCCGTTCGGACCGGGTATAGTGGCCCCTCGGCACATACTGGGAGTAGTCCTCGGTGTAGGTGAAGATCGGGCTCTCCGAAAGACCGCCGTGTGCACGGATCAGGGCGAGTTCGGCGTCGACGATGGAGGCGACCTCCGCCGGCAGCGTGGTGGCGGCATAGTGCCCTGCATCCTCCTGCAAAAACCCGGTGTCATCGCTGATCTGGTCAGGTGCAGGTGCGAGCAGCGCCTGCGCCACGCCGAAATAGGCGGCGTTCCGCAACGCCGCCTCTCTCTCATCACCTGTGGCGGTGGCGAGCCTCTCGATCGAGGCATTGAGCAGGGCGGCGTCAAGGGCCCAGAGGTCGTCATAGAACCGCTCCTCCTCGATGGTCCGCATCGTCTCGTCGAACTGGATGTGGTAGAGGTGGAGGACCGAGTCGGCGGTCACAAACACCGGGACTCCCCGTGTCTTCAGGACGGAGTAGGGGCGTACGATGTCTGTCTCCCTCCGGTTGAACGGGTTTTCGACGACCACAAACCCGTTCTGGACGAGCATGGCGGTGGCGTTCCGGTCCAGGGAGAGGGCGGTCGTCGCCTCCCCACGGTTGGTGACGGTGGCGAGGTCGAGCGGCAGGGGATACTGCGGCGCCGAGGGATTGACCTCGAGCGGCAGGGGTTGATAGTATTCAGAAAAGGCGCCGCTGCCGGAGAGCAGGGGGGAATCAGTATCCGACGGTTTGTCGCCGCCATTGCCTGTGCATCCGCTCGTCATCAGGATGACAATGGTGGCGATGAGGAGGATGAGTGCGATCCGCTCCATGCCTCCACCATGGACATCAGGGCGGATAAAGATGCGGATGACTGCGAATTTTTTCGAAGCAAAAGGGACGGGCTTGGGGGGATTTGAACCCCCGGCGTTCAGCTTAGGAGGCTGACGCCATGTCCTGGCTAGGCCACAAGCCCCGTGCTCTATACTGTGGTCGCCGGCAAGGTATTAAGGTTTGTGAGCCGCCACCTTTCTGGCACGATGGAGCGTGTCCTGGTCACTGAGGGGAGGACGTCATTTTTTGCACCGGTTCAGGATGAGAATGCGGCCTTCCCTCCCGGTTCGGCCCCGATCTTCTATAACCGACGGATGGAGGCGAACCGGGACGCCACCGTCCTTTTCTGTGCGGCGGTGCGACCGTCCGACTATCTCGACGCCATGGGGGCGACCGGCGTGCGGGGGCTGCGGGTGGCGAATGAGAGCGGCACGCCGGTGACGATCAATGACATCGATCCCGGTGCCGCCGCCGAGATCAGGAGAAATGCCGGAGAGGGGGTCGAGGTGACCTGCGGCGACGCCAATGCCCTGATGAGCACCCGCCGTTTCGATGCCGTCGACCTCGACCCCTTCGGGACGCCAGCGCCCTTTGTGGATGCGGCCTGCCGGAGTGCACGGCGCTACCTCTGCGTCACCGCTACCGATACCGCCCCCCTCTGCGGCGCTCACCTGAAGGCCGGGATGCGCCGCTACTTCGCCCGCCCGATGAACACCGACTACCACAGCGAGGTGGGTCTGCGCATACTCCTCGGGTTCGTGGCCCGGGAGATGGTCAAGTATGACCGCGGTATCGAGCCCCTCTTCTGCTTTGCCCGAGAGCACTTCGTCCGACTCCACCTGCGGGTGCGCCGGGGCGTGCGGCACGCCGACCGCACCCTCGGGCGGATCGGGTATGTGATGCAGTGCACAAATGATATCCACCGTGAGGAGGCGGTCGGCCTCATCCCTCCCGCCGCCGTCTGCCCCGGATGCGGTTCATCTCTCCGCCCGATCGGCCCCCTCTGGCTCGGCGGGGTGAATGACCCCGATCTGATCGGGCAGATGGCAGGCCTGCTGCCCGGCATGGGGTTCGGGACCGAGCGCTACCTCTCGCGTCTGCTCCCCCTGCTGGCCGAGGAACTCCCGACCTCCTCCTATTATGACTATCATGAGGTCGCAAAGCACCTCCGGGCCTCGCCGCCGACGATGGCCGTTATGCTTGAGCGTCTGCGGGCCGCCGGCTACGGGGCGACGCGGACGCACTATGCCGGTACCGGGGTGCGGACCGATGCGCCGGCAGATGTGGTCGAGGCGGCCGTCCTGGGCGTCAACCCGTGATGATCAGCACGGCCCCCATCATGCCCATCCCGATCACCAGACCATAGACGGCGAGGTGGGCCTCTCCGTACTCCCGAGCGGCCGGCAGGAGTTCGTCGAGGGCGACGAAGATCATGATCCCGGCGACAGAGGCGAAGAGCAGGCCGAGGACTCTCGCAGAGAGGAATGGCAGAAGGATCAGGAAGGCGATCAGGGCACCGGCGGGCTCTGCGAGTCCGGAGATGAGGGCGTACCCGAATGCCCGCCACCTGCTGCCGGTGGCACAGCAGATCGGCACCGAGACGGCGATCCCCTCCGGGATGTTATGGATGGCGATCGCGACGGCAATCGGCACTCCGATCCGCAGGTCGGCGGTGGCGGCATAGAAGGTGGCCATCCCCTCCGGGACGTTGTGGAGTGCGATTGCGAGGGCGGCGAGGAGGCCGGTGCGATAGAGGGATGGATCGGTCCCCTTCTCCGCCTCCTCCACCCGCCGGGCTTCATGGGGGTTCTGGGGGTAGGGGATGATATGGTCGATGGCGGCGATCCCGGCGATCCCGGCGAAAAAGGCACATAGAACTGCCCATTCGTTCCCTGCGGCCTGATGTGCCGCAGGCAGGAGTTCGGTGAAGGAGACATAGATCATCACTCCGGCCGAGAACCCCAGGGAGAAAGAGAGAAGCCGGGTGCTCGTTCGTCGTGTAAAAAGGACGAGAAGACTTCCGATACAGGTGGAGAGTCCGGCGATGAGCGTCAGCAGAAAGGCGACGGCAACCCCTTCGGGATCGATCATACCCGTCACCGGGTTCCCGCTCACCCATATATAGCCGTCGGGGGTATCCCCCCGACAACATCGACCCTGCTCCTCAGAACCGCGTGACGACCGTCACGATGTCGCCGTCGGCGAGGGTGTGCTGGAGGCCGACCCGCTGGGCATCGTGCTTCACGGATTTGCCCCAGATTTTTGCATACCTGAACTTCTCGACAAATTCGCGGTGGAGGCGGCGGCAGATGTCTTCGATGGTCGATCCCGACCTGACGATCATCGGTTCCTCGAGGTCTGCCGGTCCGCCGACCGGTTTCATATAGATCCGCATGAACCCGAGGTGGTCGAAGATGGCGTCCTTGAGCTCCTCGATGTTGTAACCGGAGTGCGCCGAGATCATGTGGGGGTGCTCGCCGAAGCGTTCGGTGAGGTCGGTCTCGATCTCGCTTCTGGTCTTTTCATCGACGAGGTCCACCTTGTTGATGGCGATGAATGCCGGCACATACACCCGGTTGCCGATCATGGCGTCGATGAAGTCCTCCTGGGAGATCGAACCGCGGATGAGCACATCGGCGTTCATGATCTTGTTCTCGGCGAGGATGGAGCGGACCTCCTCGATGTCCAGCGCCTCATCGCCGACATAGTTGAGACGTATGCCGCCGTTCCCGGTCTTTTTGATGGTGATGTCGGGCTTCGGGGTGTTGATCCGGATACCGGCGTCATAGAGTTCCTTCATCAGCACATCGATATGGATCCCGTTGTAAACGTCGCCCAGGATGATGATCAGGTCGGCGCTCCGCACCACGGCGATCACCTCCTTGCCGCGTCCCTTTCCCATGGCGGCACCGGCGATCAGGCCCGGAATATCCAGGATCTGGATCTTTGCCCCCTTGTGCTCCAGCAGTCCCGGAACGACCGTCAGGGTGGTGAAGGCATAGGCGCCGATCTCGCTCTTCTGGTCGGTAAGCTGGTTGAGGAGCGTCGATTTCCCGACCGATGGGAACCCGACGAGCACCACGGTCCCGTCGCCGGATTTTTTGACCGAATACCCTTCCCCGCCGCCCGAGGACTTCATCGCCCGCTGGACGGCATCTTCCTTGATCTTGGCGAGCTTTGCCTTCAGGCGTCCGATATGCTTGGATGTGGCCTTGTTATATACGGTGCGCTGGAGCTCGTCCTCGATCTCCTTGATCTGATCGTCAAGACCACTCATTCCTCAAATATCTGTCAGGTGACTACATAAGGATCGTGGATAGGGAACGCCGTTCCGCTTCTGCGCGACGTTGAACTCGATATGGCGGGCGGCGAGGAATCGGGCGGCGCAGAGCGGAATGGTTAAATACGCTCATATCCAATATTGTAGAGCACTCAGGTGCGCCATGCTGCTATAGTGTAGACCGGCCAATCATGCAGGACTCTCACTCCTGCGACTGGGGTTCAAATCCCCATAGCAGCACTTTAGATAAAGTTAAAATCTTTTAGGGCCTTATTCGCTCTCGGTGACGAAGTTGAGAGCAGAAGCACCCACAATTCTTGATAGTAATTTTCATCGTATTAAAATTAACTCATTGAACGAGTCCCTCAAAAAAAGTCTTTTGAGCAACACGATTTCTGAACAGGATTATTCTTTAATTCGTGAATACCTGGCAGAAATAGCGGCCTATCACAACGTTAGCACGGTCCGCTTACACAAAATCATGCACCATCTCGTCGGATGGAGACGATACCTCGGTCCCTATCTCGACAACGACCTCACCGACCTTCTCAACGGCATCAATCTTCTGCGGTGCGGGACCAGCCGACGGGGCACACCCTATAAACAGAACACCATTCGGGATTATGTCACCATCCTGAAACAATTCTATCGGTGGCTTGCGTTCAAAGAGTATATCGACATCTCCACCGAGAAACTCCGGAGGATTAAGACCCCCGCAAAGGACCGGATGACCAAGACCGCCGCCGACCTTTTATCGCCCTCCGAGGTGGAGCGGGTCATCGCGGCGGCCCGGTCGGTGCGGGACCGTGCGCTCGTGACGACGCTATATGAAGGCGGGTTTCGGGCCGGCGAGATCGGGACGCTGACCTGGGGGAACCTGGTCTTCGATCAGAACGGCGTTGTGGCGAATGTGAACTTCAAGACGAACCGGCCCCGGTATATCCGTCTGGTGCTGGCCCGCGAACCGTTGATCCAGTGGCGGTCGGTGTATCCGTTCAGGGCGGAGGGGGATAACCTGGTGTTCCTGAGCCGGTCGAACAAGGCCCTGACCTATGCGGCGGTGGCGGCCCTGCTCAGGGAGGTGGTGAAGCGGGCCGGGCTCGGTCGGCATGTGACGCCGCATACCTTCCGCCACTCGCGGATCACCCATATGATCCAGGAGGGCTACCCGGAGACGGTGATCAAGTTGATGATGTGGGGGACGGTGGCGGCGACGGAGTTTGCGACCTATACCCATCTGACGGGGTGCGATATCGATCGGGCGGTCCTGGAGAAGAACGGGATCGTGGGTGGCGGCGAGTTGTGGCAGGGTGTCGAGGGGGTGAAATGCCAGTATTGCGAGATCGTGAACCCCCCGGCGGCCCGATATTGTTACAGTTGCGGTCGTCCGATGAACGCTGAGGATGTGATGAACGAGTTGAAGACGCTCCTGAAGGCGAACCCGGCGGTGGTGCGGGTGTTGATGGACTCGGCGCGTGAGGGGTGACGATGGACCGGGATGAATTGGATTTGAAGTTCGTGGTGAAAACGACGTGGGAGTGGACGTTCCCTATCCGCGTGTGCGTTCTTTTGCTGTCTGTCGTGTTTCTGGGATGTGTTTTCCACGCCCCGGATCTCTTCTGTTTCGTGCTCTATTGTGCCGCGTTCGTGTTCTATGTGTGGCAGATTGTGTATGCGATCCGCTTTTACAGGACGCATTGGGCGGGTGAACAGGAAAAGGCGGGGGCGTAGTCCGGCCCGCCGTGTTTGCTCGCCCGTGCTCGCGGCACACCGCGGGCCGCTTTCGGGCCGGGCCTGGCTGCGGGGGACGCCCCCGCCGGCGTCGCTGTTCGCTCCTTGTCGGCGGCTGTACCGATTCCTCGCTCCGCACCGTGCCAGAGGCACCGTGCTCCGCTCGGCCCGACGGTCCCCCTCCGGGGATGGGCGAGCATCCCCTCCGGGCGACGTCGGCATCCCCCGCCCGCCGCCTATCGGCGGCTCCTCCCCTCCGGGGCAGTCAGCTGCGATAGGTGCTCTGGAGGGAGGGCGGTTTTCGTGACGCGAGCGGGAGCGAGTGAACGAGAACCGCCCGGCGGTCGGTGCGCCGCGAGCAGGAGCGAGCAAGCACGGACCGCCGGCGGGGGTGGGCGGCGGGATGGAGCATCACCGGGGGCCGAAAGGTCCCCGGTCATGGTTGGCACAAGCGGCCAAGCATATCCTGCGAAAAATGGAATATGATGAAAAGATCACGATGCCTGGGAGGATAGAACCAGCATTATTAGACAAAAGATTATTAATGCAAAATATAGTATGATGACCCCTCGGTGAAATCTTTCCTTACACGGGTCGGATAAACGTTCTACCAACGAATTATATGAACCCACAAAAATACCTCCCATTGCTCCCGCCAGCAATGCGATAAATATAGACAGGAGTGTTGAATTAACAGTGATAGCCATGTGATTGGCATTATAATTAGTAGATGAAAATAATTGCTTTTTAAACCTCTAACTCCCCGTCCTGAATTTTCTTGATCGTGCTCTCCTTGATGCACCAGGTCCGGCCCACCTTGACCGCCGGGAGTTTTCCGTCGGCGATGAGGCGGCGCAGTTTGCGGGGGTCGCTGCCGAGGTATTCGGATGCGTCGGTGAGGTTATACATCCGCTCGATCTCTGCCATGCAAAGGGTTTGGTCGCTATGGTCCATAAATGTTGCCTACAATATACCATAACATACCATAAGAAACATTTATTATACATAACGACCTATAACGGTATAGGGGGCGGGGGGACCGCCCCCGGAGGTGAGAAACATGGGATTTGAAAAAATCGGCCGGATAGGTCTTTTCGAGGGGCGGATGATCTGCGTCCTCGACGGTATCGGCGGCTTCTTCTTCGACGACCACGCCCTCCGCTCCATGAAGGACGGGCGCAGGGTCGGCAGGGTTGCACGGTCAAAGAGCGGGCGGGCGGTCAACGTGCGCTACGCCGGGCGGATGTTCACGGCGGCGTGGGCCGACCTCCTGCGAGTGGTTCAGAACGGTGGAAAAGCGGCAGTCTTCGAGGTGGCGTGAAATGTTTGGCGACAGAACCACCACCCCGAACGCTCGTGAAGAGCAGGGAGTATCTGACCTTCCCCGCTATCTTTTTTGTGCTCTCGTCCCCTCGCCCTACGAGGGCGGGCCGGCGTATGCACTCCTCCCCCGGAGGGATGCGTAATGCGGAGCGTCGGAACAATCACCAGGGCCGGCGGCGCCCTCAGGATCAACCTGATGGCCTGGGGCGGCGGCGATCTGGTGGTCGGCATGACGGACGCCGCCCTGCTCCTCTCCGAAGGGCGGGGGGTGCCGGTCTATGAGATCCGGCGGGGGGACGACGTGGACGTGATCGACGAGGCGGGAAGCGTCGCACCGACCCGGAGCGGGCGGGGCGTGCAGGTCCTCCTCACCCGTCACCTGGCGCCGATGTATTCCTCTCTGGCGCAGGTCAGGGCCGTGGCCGCCGGGGAACGCCTGTCCGCCCGCCTCGGGGTGCCGGACACGCCGGTCCGGAGCGTCACGCCGGACCGCAGCGACAGCATGGACGAGGGCCTGCAGCGGGGGTTCGGGGATGCCGCCAACCCGCCGCGGCGGGCCGGGGGGTGTCGGTGATGGCCCGGATGAGCGTTGCCGAGATCCGGGAACGGCGGGCGGTCCTCTCCGACCGCTGCCCCCGCTGCGGTGCGGTCGGCGAGTTTTTCACCGTCCGCCGGGGCGTGGTGCGGTGCGGGCGCTGCAGTGTCGAATATGATTTCCGGCGGTGGCCCTGATGGCCTCGGTCTATGAGATGGTGCGGGACCGCATCATCTCCTCTCTTGAGTCGGGGACGGTGCCCTGGCGGCAGACCTGGCAGGGCATGACGCCGTGCAACCTCGCCACCCGCCGACCCTACCGCGGGATCAACCGGGTGCTGCTGGCCGGTCATTCTTGGTGGGGTACCTACCGGCAGATCCAGCGGGCGGGCGGGCATGTGCGGAAGGGCGAGCGGGCCGCCGGTCTGGTGGTGCTCTGGAAGTACGACGAGGAGCGAAAAGTGCGCGACCCGGCGACCGGCGAGGTGCGGCGGGTGGTGGCCCGACGGGAGCGGCCCCTTGTGCGCTACTATAAGGTGTTCCACCTCGGCCAGTGCGACGGCATCGAGCCGGAGGGCCTCGCCGCCCCGGAGCCGGTGGCCTCGTGCGAGGAGGTGATCCGGCGGAATGAGCCGCGGGTGCGGGCGGGCGAACCGGCGTATTATCCGGGGCGGGACGTGATCACCATGCCGGGGCCGGAGCGGTTCGAGAGCGCCGCCGCCTATTATTCGACCTTTTTTCACGAACTGACGCACTGGACCGGGGCGGCCCACCGCCTGGATCGGGAGGGGATCACCAGGGCGGCCCGCTTCGGGAGCGAACGCTATTCCCGCGAGGAACTGACAGCCGAGATGGGGGCGGCGTTTCTGTGTGCGATCTGCGGGATCGATACGCCGCCGGTGGCCGAGAACCAGGCGGCCTATATCGCGGGGTGGCTCCGGCGGATCCGGGAGGGGACGGCGGCCGATGTGGTGCGGGCGGCGAGCGATGCGCAGCGGGCGGCGGACTGGCTGACCGGGGCGCTTCGGCCTCTTCCCTGGGGGGGACGCTCTGCTGCTCGTGCTCACCATGACCGGGGCGCTTCGGCCCCGGTTACGCTCTATCCCGCCGCCCGCCCCCGCCGGCGGTCCGTGCTTGCTCGCCCGGCTCGCGGCGCACCGACCGCCGGGGCCCACCAATATCGTGAATAATTTTATCGAGTCGGTGTTGTGAAGATGTCACATATAAAAAATATTTCCAACAAACATCGAAGATTTATTATGTTTTGTGATTTTAAAACAGTGATTGAGGCAATAAAACATGGTAGAGAGCCAGATCCCGGATTTTGTTGAAAATGGATATTTGCCCCCAGGATATTACCCCGCAACATTAAGGGAATATAAAAATAGATTTGTTACCGAATTCCCAGAATCAGAAACACGAAGCACGATTTTTTCCGATTTTATAGGATATGCTGGATTTTTATCGACTTTTAAAATCACAATTGAAAAATGGATGGGGGGGAGTTTTACATCTGCTAAACTCAATCCAGGAGACATAGATATGGTAGTTCTTTATGATGGTCTAAAATACAATGGGCACCCTGAACAAGACGAATTTGATAGATTCTTTTTAATAAACAATGGATATCAGATTCTTTATCATCATACAATATATATTCCCGTGTATCCAGAAACAGATAGAAGATACAACATTACATTTGCTGAGGTGCAGAGATGGAAAGAATTTTTTTCCACTGATGAGAGTGAGACGATAAAACGAGGTCTGGTAATTCTTGACACCCTATCAGAGGAATACAAAATGACACTACTTGAGGAGGTTTCACAGTAATGTACTCCTCAGACCCTAGATCTATCCAAATAATAAAGGAAGATTTGGCTGTAGTTGATGAAAGTATCAGCCATTATAACCAATATGTCGAGATGTATCCTTCAGATAAGGCCCTTAAATTTAGCCTTCAAAGCGTAGTAAATAGACGCTCAATATTGCTAAATGAATTAAATGAGGCATTTAAATTAAAGCATCGTTCATTATTTGATTTAAAACTCTCAAAAAATGAAAATTTCTCAATAAATTCGTTTTCAAATGAAATACCTGCGGCTGTACTTGGAGGAGTATTAACTACATATCAAGAACTTCTCACGTCGGTAGTACATAGGAGGAATGGTGGGGGAGAATCTTCGAAAGGGAGAATACCGAGGCATATCACTCAATTGTCTACAGTGAACGTGGCTGCAACAAGTTCAGGGTCATTTCGGATTGTATTTAGTGACTCATTGAATATTCTGTCATATTCCAATGAGGCAACTCAAATAGTTGATGCCTTAGAAACAATAAATGATATTTTCGATTGCTCAAATGACTTAGAAAAACTGAAAAGGCTTCGTGAAGATTTGGGTTTTCGGGTGTTTTCCAAATATAAAAAATTCATAGAGCAGATTGCAAAGAATCAGCTTGATATCTCGTTTTATGATGAATTAGGGTGTGAAAAGTTTGAAAAAAAAGTTATAAAGAAAGAATTTTCTTCAAGGACATTTGAAATTCTCACGAATATTGATACATTTCCAATAACTTATGAAAAATTGTCAGGCAAATTAGATACATTAGGGCAAAAGGAGCGCCGATTCAAATTTTATTTGGACAATGGAGCAATAATCTCTGGAAAATTTATTAAGAACCTCGCCTCGCAATTATCCAGATGGGACTTTAATCAGCGTGTTTGTTGCGAATTCAAACATGAAAGATTCTATAATGAAGCACAAGATCTCGAAATAGATAAGTGGACTTTAATGAAAGTGATCAAGAAATTCGATTGACCGTGAGCATATCCTAAAAGTGTCTTGGACATGAATATGCACATAGATCAAAGTATGTCGATTCAGCAATATGCCGGCGGTGAAGAGCAAAGCGACGAAGCCGCGGGCGTCCCCCCGCACCAGGACAGCGTACAGAAGGAGGCCCGCGGTGTGCCGCGAGCAGGGCGAGCAAACACGGCGGGCCGTCAGCGGCCCACACCATCACTTCCCACAAAGAAAGAGAAAAAGAGATCAGAAATCACTTCAGTTCATAAAAATTATTCAGATGCGAGCACAGGGACCGCAGGAACCGCGTCCCTGCCAACATCTCATCTGGTTCAGAATAATTCCTGGCCTTCATCTTCTCCTCCTGGTCCGCCAGCAGATAACACACCTCAGAATAGACCCGCTCCCGCACCAGCCGCAGGCAGGTCTGATGATAGCGTTCAGCATAGGAGGCGTTCTTAAACTCAGGGAAAACATCAAAGTGCGGCTCGTTATTTCTCACGCTCTTCCGGGACTTGTCGCAGTCCTCCAGCAAGAGCATATATCCCAACCAGGGAGATGGTGACGTCTTGAAGGCACCTTCTCGGTAGGCTGTCCAGAGATCATACGCACTCCCCAACACTTCCTCGGTCCGGTTGTTGATGTTGTTCCCGAACGACGGCCCCTTCTGAGACTTCAGTTCAAGAACCGCAACCAGTTCTTTCTCTCCTTCAGGGCGGTGTTTAATGACAATCAGATCCCACTGTTTTTCAGCGCGAAAAAATCCGGGAAGGTCCAGGTTTCTCTTCCGTGTGCAGATATCCTCCGCAGGCACACCAACATCCAGCAACAACGTTTCGATGAGGGAGAAAAACCCGTCCATGTGCTTTCCGCCCGTCGCCTCCGAACGGCTGCCCTGATCTTTCACCCCCCGGTTATTCTGGTCCTCCGCCTGTGACGCCCGTTTATCCCAGAAATACCGCACCGCATCGGAAAAATAGTCATCTCGTGAAATCTCTTGAAGAATCCGTTCGTTCACCATGAACATGCCCCTATCAGAATAATCGAGACTGTTTAAACTGATGAATAAACCGATCAATCTCCATTGAGAAATATTTTTCTTCTATCTCGACGGTGATGCTGTTTCGCCCCCACCGCCCTGCAGCAAGAGCGGTTGTTCCCGTTCCGCCGAAGGGATCGAGCACCGTGTCACCAACAAACGAAAACATCCGCACAAGCCGTTCTGCCAGTTCCTGTGGGTAGGGTGCAGGATGCTCACGGGTCGAGGCCCCCTTGAGGTCCCAGATCTGCCGGAACCACGCCTTATGATTCTCTTCGGAGATGACCGACAACAACCGGGCCGCCTGAGTGGGTTTCCGATAACCCCCTGGTTTTCTCTGGAAGAGGATGTATTCGATATCGTTTTTGACAATCGCGTTCGGTTCATAGGGTTTGCCCAGGAACGAGCCTGGCGATTTTGCCTCGAAACAGGCGTTTGCGATCTTATACCAGATGATCGGCGCCAGGTTGTCAAACCCGATCTTCCGGCAGTGCTCCTGTATGGAGGCATGGAGGGGCATGACCATGTGGCGCCCGACTATCCTGCGGGGGAGGCAGACATCCCCGACGACGATGACCAGCCGACCGCCGGGGACGAGGACCCGATAGATATGTTGCCAGACCCGATCCAGTTCATCCAAAAAATGTTCGTAATCTGCAATCTGGCCGAGTTGTTCATCCTTTTCAGGGTATTTTTTGAGAATCCAGTACGGCGGCGAGGTGACGACGAGGTGAACACTTTCATCGGGAATGCAGTCGAGGTTCCGACTGTCCCTATTGATAAAGCGGTGCTGCGACGGGAGGTTGCTGGAGAGTGCTTCGATCTCTTTTATCAACGCAGGGTTCTTGGCGATCTGGGGGATTGCACGCTGCCCTTCGGCCTCGGCGATTGCAAGAATATCTGCAGGGACATAGGTTTCGAGTGGCTGGTCCAACCCGACCTGATTGATAAAGAATGATTTTTCAGAATGGAGGGGGCTGGATGATCCTGGTTGGACGGCTCGCGAGATCATATCTGAGGATACTATCGACGCTCCTGTTTACATACATTCCCCACTGTGTTTTGCCATCGTCGGTGATGGTGGGGCTCAGAGTGGGGGAGGGTGATCTGTATTGTCTTTCTCACTTTTAAGGGATTGAATTGGTCATCAGAGAGGTTCGAGATGCTTTCAATAAATTTATCCTTGCTATTGTTGTTTGATTCTGTATGCCATACACCTGTGGCGAAAAACCTGGAAAGGGCAGATATGTCTGCCTCCACTGTGGTGAAGATCTCTACCTCGACGACGACACCGACCGCTTGCCCCCCTGTAGCCGGTGTGAACGCTGTGATTTCAGGAAGGCGTACTAGCACCCCACCATTTCACCGAACTTCCCCCTCTTTTTTTGGATCATATAAGCAAACACGGCGGGCCGTCAACACACTCCCCGCACACTTTCACCCCACGCACGGCCCGTCTTTATGGATTCCGCCGCCCGCTCTTTCTTCATGCCATACACATGCGGCGACAGACCCGGAGCCGGGAGATACACCTGCCTCGGGTGCGGGAAGGTTCTCACCCTCGACGACGACACCGACACCCTGCCCCCGTGGAGCGTTTGCAAAGGTAACAAGAACAGGAAAGAGTGAACCTTTACCTCTACCCAAACCTTTCCTATCTCCAGAGAGGAATAGGAACGGAAAGGCAGTTTTCCATCCCACATCAGGACAGCATAAAGAGGGAAATGGAATGCTGCGAGCATTCTGAGATGACATGGGCGGAGTTGAGTATTCTTCATAATTCTGAGAAATTATGGCTCTGTTGAAATGCTTCCCACAACCCCCAGATATTGTCTGATCATCGATGGAGGAAAGTGGCATGAACCCTAAAAGGAGGTTTTCAACAGAGCCGAAATTATCCAAACTTTCTCTTTTAATTCAGGAAGTAATAATTCAAAACGATTATAATTACGAAAGCAGATAAGAATTTACTTATCAGAAATAATCCCCTGGCAGCAATAGTTGAGATGATAAAAGTTCAATTACGGAAGGAAAAATGGATGCCTGTAACATTGATGAAGAAATGAATAATGAAATCGTTGCAAGATTACTCATACTGACTGATAACAATGTGGTGAGAATAAAAAGTGAAATCTGTAAATCATTTTTTTTGGCGGCATTGACAGATTATGATGTTGGCGACATAATCCTGTTGGATGAAATGATAATAAAAATCAAAAATTCGATCAAGTGTAGGATTGAAAAAGAAGATGCCATTGTTGTAATTGAAGAATTAATTGATGACGGGGTACTAAGTCAAGTAAATGGGATGAAATATAGAATGGACAAAAAAATACCAATAAATAATTTTTCAACACAAGTATCTCCAATATGGGATGAATTTAATACCTTTTTGAAAGAACAAATGCCTGACTATGATATTTATCTTGATAGAGATGCTAAACCCATTTTTGAGAACATAATACTTCGACTACTTACTCATGTTGCATCCACATCTGAGAATTTAGAGTTTCAACTGGAGTCTCTTCAGGAAATTGATATACAAAAAATAATTGAGAACAATGTTAGTCAATCTGGCTTATTGCCCGACTCAGCGAAAAAGTTCTCTCAATTAATTATTGAATACTTAAGATCGAATAGTCCACAGTTACAAAAATTGGTATTCAATTCATATTACTCAACAATCTGTATGCACATTATGTTTCAAGCAAAATCTCTTCCATCCATTAATATTGTTGAAAATCTTAGGTATTTAGTATTAGATACCTCATTTTTAGTATCTCTTTTTTGTAAAACGGATCCTCGACACCCATTGACATTAACTATTGTTGAGTATTGTAAGAAGAGGAATATTCCCCTATATTACTTATCAAAGACAAAAGATGAAATGTGGAGATTAATAGAGGGATCGAACCACGAGATGGGTGGTTTATCCTCTTCAAAGGCACGCCCCACAATTATGAATCAATTTGTTGAAGATTTCATAAATCAGAATGAAATAGATGGGATCACAAATTGGGATGATTATTACGAATTTTTAAGGGGTTGGGAATTTTCGTTTAATAAAATGACGGTACAAGAGATTCCAAATACGATCAAATGTGAAATAAATGATGTAACTGAATCCTATATAGTAGATACCATAAATCTCGTTGGAAAAGAAAAAAATCGCTCCAAGCAACAGGTAGCCCATGATGCTCATTGCATTGGTTTTGTAGATTGTGCTAGAGGATCTATATCTGGAGGCAATACTGGAGAAATATTTGGACCCTGGTTCATTACTTTTGATAACTTATTAGCCATAGTAGATGGGCTGTACCAAAGACATAATAATAAACTTGGCCTCGTACTACAGCCACGTTCTTTATTGAATTATTTTATCGCTTATACTGGTGTTGAATTTGACACAGAAGACCAACAAATGGTTAGTGAGGCCATATTAAAATATTCGATGACCACAACTCGAAGTAAACTAACAATAGAAGACTATGCAAAATTAGTAACTTACAAGATCGGACTATCAAAAAACGACATAAACACAGTTAAAAACATTATTCTAAATCATCCCTTAAGAGAGCAAATCCGTAGGGCTTTAGAATCAAATAGAGGGGATTTGGCAGACGCCAGTTTTATAGAGATAATTTCTGATGAGCCTTTTATAGAACATATTTTAGAATATAATGATCAGAAAAACCGGATTAAATATCTTGCAAAGGCCAACGCCGAAGCAGAGGCAAAACTTCGTGAGATGTCAATAAAATATGAAACATTGCATGAACTATTGTCTCTCTTTGATTCAAATACGCAACAAAAACTCGATGCAATTATGTCAGTGTTGGAAAGTGAAAGTGTGTTTGAAAAAGGGATCATGCCAATGCCTCCACAGGAGCCAACTCTGGAAAAGGTAAAAGCATGGTTAAGGGGGATTAAAGAAACCATTGACACAACACAAACATTATCTGAAGGGGTCAAAGCGGCATTACCACTCATACAACTCCTATTGAAATCCTTAAACTAGTCTATTTTTCACCTCATGCAAGGATAGTCAGGTTCGAGAAAACCCCAGAGGGGGGAGGGCCGCCCCCTCAGCGGCCCGGTGGTGACAAAGAGGGACGGAACAAAACCGGAGGAAGGGGGGTGGCCCTCAGTTGAGAGCCGTCACACCGTCCGCCCAGGTCTCGATGGTCGTGAGGATGGAGTCGTCCTCATAGGACGTGACCCGCACCGACTTGCGGGTGAACGAGACATAATACAGCTCGCCGTTGGCGGCGTGGCACTTCAGCCGGCAGTTGAAGGTGTCGGCGTCCGGGTTGCGCACGACGTCCCCGCCCACGGCGGTCTCGAGGGCCTCGTTCCCCTGGAGTTCGGTGGCGGCGGCGTTGAAGCCCGAGAGCGAGGGACAATCCACGGCGGCGTCGCCGATCACGGCGCCCTCCTCGTCCTCATAGTTCACCTTCACGGTGTAGGACTCGCTCGCCTTCTCCACGGCGGCGTGCTCCACCCCGCCCGAGGTATAGGGGGTGCAGCCCCAGGGGTTGTTTGCAATGATGTCGGCGATGATGCCAGCGAAGGTGGCGGCGTCGGCAATCGGGGCGGGAAGTTCCCGCACGGCGGTCTTGGTTACAGAGGTCTGCGTGAAATCGGCCATAGTACTTCACCTCATGCACATATTACTGGTGATAATATATTAATATATCTCAATTACCGATAGTAATTTTATGCCTGACGACACCACCGTCCGGGACATGCTCTTCGAGGTGGCCTGCGACGTGAAATGGATACGGGAGTCCCTCGACGAGATCAAGGAGACACACGACGAACTCGAAGAGCGGGTGCGGGAACTGGAAGGCTGGCGACGGGAGCACGCCGGTACCGAGCACCGCCCCCGCCTGAACATCGGCGCCCTCCTCCTCCGCCTCTTCGGACTGTGAGGTTCAGCCCTCCCACTTCGCCACCAATTTCTTCCCGAGCCGCGTCCCGGTCCGGCTGAACCTGATATCGAGCCGCCGGTCATACTCGAGTATCCCCCGCTCCCGGAGGGCGTCGCAGGCCGCCCGCACCGCCGCCAGGTCGGGCGGCGGGTCCTCGTCCCGGAGGTAGCGCAGCAGGTCCTCGTAATACACCGGGGCCCGGAACCGCCGGGCCGACCAGCACCCGAAGGCTGCGAGAAAACAGAGCGCCGCCAACCGTTCGAGGCGGAGGTGACGGCAGAGCGAGCCCACCACCCTCTCGATCTCCCACCCCTCGAGGGCCGCCACCTCGTCGAAGAGGGCGGCGAGGGCGGACCCCCCCGACGGCTCGGCGCTCTCCGGCGTGGCGGCGATGACAGGGCGGGGGTTCTCCCGCAGGTCCGCCGCAATCCGGGCGGCGAGATCGTTGGTGTCGATCAGCACCGGGCGGGTGTCCGGCCCCCACCAGCGGGTGAGCCAGTCGGCGAAGAGGCCGGGGCGGTCCCGCAGGTCCGCAAGTACCGTGAGCACCTCCTGCCGGACGGCGAGGGCGGTGTTCGCCTGATACTGGTTGCGGGCGTCGGTCTCGATCCGCATCGTCCCCTCCCGCTCGTAGATCTTCAGCCCCGGCGTGGCGGCGTTCGGGGCGGGCCGCCGGTAGGTGCCGTCCCCGGCGAACTGACCTTTGAGCACCGCCCGGACCGCCGCCTTCGTCTCCTCGTCGGTGACGATCACGGTGAGTTCGTCGCGGGTGAGCTGCGCCGGGCGGCGGACCGCTGCGGCCAGGACGGAGGCCTCCGGGTGGAGGTCGCCGAAGTGCTCGACGAGCCAGCCGGGGATGTCGGCCCCGTCCGGGTCGGCGGAGTAGAAGGTGACGGCGTCGCCGACCTCGCCCACCTGGAGGGTGAGGGCGGGGCCGGGGGTGATCCAGGCGGTCCCCCGCACCTCCCGCACCGACCACGAACGGGCGGCGGCGGTCCGCAGCACCAGGTCGTGGAAGAGGCGGTCCACCAGCACGAACTGCACCTGGTCGTGCTCCACGTCGCCCAGGGCGAGCGGGCAGCCGGTGCAGACGGCGGACCCCTCCGGCGGAGCACGACCCGACCGGGGATCGGGCGACGACGACGCACACGCTCCCGCGGCAGGGGGTTCACCATACCCTCCGCCCCTCCGATCCACGGACGGCGGCGGGAGAGGGCCGCGAGGGGGAGCGGGACCGGTCCGATGTCCGCTATGTCCGCCCTTCGGTCCGGGGTCATGTCCGCTATTCTTCGCCTGGAACACCCGCCAGATCCGGCCGGTCCCCCGATCCGCCGGCGGCACGGCCCGCTCGTGCAGGGCCGAGAGGGTAGTAGTATATCTCACCGCCCGCCCGTGCCGGACCGGGGAGATGTCCGGCATGTCCGCTATCACCCGGCGGACGTGCCGGTCGGTGCACCCGAGGGCGGCGGCGAGGTCCGCCGAACTCAGGGGCCCGTTCTCGCCGATGAGGTGCCGGATGCTGTCGGCGGTGGACATCGGAGGACACTCCGCTGTCTGCGCTCAGCCGCCGCCCACCCCCGCCCCCGCCGGGAAGCGGATCATGGCGTGGCGTTCCCGCTCCCCCTCCATCCACCAGACCAGGAGCGCCGAGCCGGTGCGGGCGATCATCGTGAGATCCCGCTTCGAGACGGCGAGCAGATTGATGACGAGTTCCTCCGCCCAGGTGGAGGAGAGGGTGCTGACGGAGTGCGAACGCATCCGTCGTTGTTCTTCTTTGAGAAAGGAGACGTTCCACCAGGGTTTCTGGTCGGGCCAGACCGCCGCCCGCCAGATGAGGGTGACGGTGACGCCGGCGCTCCGCTCGTAGGCGTCGATCTCTCGCGCCAGGTCCTCCGGGTCACACAGGGGTCATCCCTCCTGCGGGCAGAGGGGTACCTGGCGGGGATCGACGGCCAGGGCGCGGAGAGCGTGGCGACCGGAGAGGGGCGGCAGCGGGATCTCGTCTTCCCATTCCTTTTCCGTGAGGTACACGACCCGGCAGCGCCGGCCGCAGCCGCCGCAGAGGTCGTCGTCGTCATCCCGGCGGTGGGAGTATTCGACCCGGCCGCAGCGGGGGCAGGAGCGTTTATACATAGGGCGCCCCCTGCTCGGCGAGGGCGCGAACGAACTCCCGGCGTTGAAACTCAATTTCGATGCGGAGGCGGGCGAGTTCGACGAGCAGCCGGTCCCGTGAGTCGCAGAGGTTCTGATAGTTCTCCTGCGCGCCGAGGCGGCGCCCCACTTCGGCGGCCCGTTTCTCGGCGTTGGAGAGATTCAGGAGCCGGATGTCCCGTTTGTCGTGGCGACGGATGAGGAGGTATTCTTCTTCGACCTCTTCGGTTGTCTGCTGTTCCTGCCGGACGATGAGCCGTTCGATGTCGGCGAGCGCCGTCTTTACAAGGGTGCGCTGGTATTCGAGATCCCGGATGGGGTCGGTGCGGGTGGTGACCGCTTTGCCGTTCAGAAAAGACGTTTCGGTGGTGCCCCGGAGGAGATCCTCGTTGGGGGGGCGGTGTTCTCGTTCACGGTTGATGAGTTCCATTCAATCCCTCCGAAGTGGGGGATTTTAACTTCATCTTGCGTGCACCATAGCAGCATTCTGACTTTCGGTCCAAAGCCAATACCCTTTTTCCCGCCCTGACCGAAGGCATGCATATGAAAAGTGCGCCAACGCTTTCAGACAGCTCTTTCCATTGCGTCAAGAGCGAGTATGCGGAGAACTCCATCAACCGTGGTCTTTCCAACGGCACGCTCACCGCGTGTGACGCCGACCTGATCCGTGAGTTCATCGCCGAATCGCAGTCCTGCAACAACATCGGTGCAGGCCGAACAAACAAGCTCGTCTTCACCCTCGTCGGGTGGCGACGCTTCATCGGGCCATACCTGGAGAACAGCATGGCCGACATCTACAAGGGCATCTCTGTCCTCAAAACCGCCACCAGCGCCCGCGGCAGACCCTTCAAGCGAAACACCATCGTCGACCACATCGTCATTCTCAAACAGTTCTATGGGTGGGCGATCGAGAACGGTTACACCGACCTCCCTGACCGAAAGATCCATCGCCTCAAGGTTCCGACCAAGGACACCATGACCAAAGAGGCCTCCGACCTGCTCACACCCGCCGAGGTGACGGCCATGATGGCCGCCACCCTCTGGAGCCGGGACCGTGCCCTCATCATGATGCTCTACGAAGGCGGGTTCCGGATCGGCGAGATGGGCACCCTCGCCTGGAAGGACGTGCTCATGGACCAGTATGGGGCCGTCGTCAATGTCAACTTCAAGACCGGCAAACCCCGCTACGTCAGGTTGGTCATGGCCCGGGAGCACCTTGCCACCTGGCGGAACGACTACCCGTTCCACCCCGTCGGCGATGCCCTCGTGTTTGTGAACCAGCGCGGCCGGCCCCTCACCCACGCCACCGTGCAGAAGCAGCTCACCCGCCTCGCCAAGCGTGCCGAGATTACGAAACACATCACCCCGCACATCTTCCGCCACTCCCGGATCACCCACATGATCACCGAGGGGATCTCGGAGAGCGTGATCAAACTGATGATGTGGGGCAACATCACCACCCCGATGTTCAAGACCTATGCCCACCTCACGGGCCAGGACATCGACCAGGAGATCCTGCGGACCTACGGGATCGCCCGGGACGGCACCAGGCACCGGCGCCCCAGGCTCGAGCCCCGCCAGTGCCCGCACTGCCAGACCATCAACGGCCCGTCCTCGCACTTCTGCAGCACCTGTGGGCGGTCCATCACCGAGGAGGCGGCCGAGAGCATGGACGAGTGCCTCACGGTCGCCAGGGGATCGCAGGAGTACGACCTCCTCCTCAAGCAGCTACGGGCTGACCTGGAGAGGAAGATCTGATCAAGACTCCTTTTTTTTGTGGTCGGGGCATTTATTGGCAATCTCAGATTAAAATCACAATATTTTTCTATTAAAAATCTTAAATTCGCCTGTTGATAATATGGCCACACAAGAGGAGATAAATGAACAAATTAAGCAGATTGGGGCCGGTGGTTTCCTTTACAGGAAAGAAGTTAAAGCATTGCCCAGTATCCTTTGGGAGGATGAAAACCTCGAAAAATTAGTCCAGGGGTTTTACCATGGTGGTACAGGCATCCTCGTTGCAACGGACAAACGTCTCATTTTCATTGATAAGGGATTAATCTACGGATTACGTGTAGAAGATTTTCCCTATGATAAAATAACTAGCATCCAGTATAAAACAGGCCTCATACTTGGAGAAATTACCATTTTTGCCTCTGGTAACAATGCAAGGATAGAAAATATCCAGAAAGGAGAAGTGAAACCCTTTGCAGAATATGTCAGGGCACGAATCACCGGCAAGATGGGGCATGCAAGCGCACCACAAAATACACCTGTGGCTCAGGATGACATCATTTCGAAACTCGAAAAGTTGGCGTCCCTTAAAGAAAAAGGCATATTATCAGATGAAGAATTTATCGAACAGAAAGCAAGGATACTAAATCAGTAGAAGATGCAGTCTTGATATGAACGTGAAAATCGCGGGATCCATACATAATATAAATCAATTATTTTGAGCGAAGCGTATTCCAGTATATCACTATTTGACCGAAGATTGCCAGAAGTAGAAACACTATGACTATCGGTCCAATCCAATCGCCTGGTATCGGCGTATATGCTGCGAGCACATATGCAAGCGCAAATGCTCCGATAAACGCTCCCACTATGCCGCAGCAGTAATCTGTTTCGCCAGCCATCAGATATCTAGATTACAATATACCTAAATATATACTTGATCATTTTTTACTACATGGTAGGATTGATATTTTGCAAATGAAGTATGCCTGGGACAATCAAATTGGTCCAAATCTCCGGATATCCATTCTTGGAAGAACCATGTTACTCTGTCTGTGCCACAGAAAAGAAGAAAGAACAACCTATTTTTTCGGTTTCGAAAACATTCTGTGTGCTCGGTGCCAGGGAATTTTATTTGGAATGCTATCAGGCGTTCTCTGCTGGATGTATTCCCTATCATTTATCCCTACAATTGTGGCAGTTTTATTCATGATTCCCATGCTTGTTGATGGGTTCACTCAAAACTTCAACAAAAGAGAAAGCACGAACACGTTGAGGATAATTACGGGATTTTTATTTGGTTATGGCTTTGCCATATTTTTCCTTACAACATTCCATACGTAACACAATAACACTGATTTGTATCCTTGATTAAAAATGAGGCAGGGGTGAGAAGAACCACACACTGACCATTATATCAACACAACAAAGTCATCTATTTTCCAAGTTTCATCTTCGAATACAAATGGTACCTCCAGATCAGAGGTTATTTTATATCCCTGAACTTTTGATTTGATGGAAACATACACTATTGCTTTGGCCCCGGTTTCATCAATATTTGTTATTTCATAATCATATGGCTTGGTTCCTTGAGAGTATATGCCGTAGATTGTGTTATAGATCGAATCTTTTGATTCCTTTGACTGTGCATCGGCTGACAACAAATCCCAGATAGCATCTTCGTTCATCAGGAGATATGAATAATAATAGTCTGAAAAAACCTCTTCAACGGTGGGGGGAGAAACAGTTGTCGGAACAGTTGTCAGAACAGAAGTTACTGCGTCATTTGAACTCTGCGTCTTTTCCACACCAGAACTGCTTCCGGTGCAGCCGGATATAAACGCGGCCGAAACACAAAGAAGGATTGCTAACACAGATAGTTGCCTTATTGACATATGACTGAATAATCCATTGCAATATATACGCATTTTGATTTTAACCTCTGAAAAAATATTAATTTAGATTACAGGGCATCTTGATGCCAGGAAATACATTTATGCACGACAAGAACCTCTTTTCATTCACTGCAACGTGGAGGATGAAATGGGAGTTTTTGGAAAAACTGCAGTTCGTGCCGTTGAAATAATTCAATCTGGATCAGTTCAAGACCCGAATGAGGCGTGGGAAAAGGGTGCGATGGAGGTATCACGATCAGAATCCACACGGAACAAAGGGTGCCCGAGAGATTCATTTTTAGGACTCTGTGAAGAGGGAATGGTGAAGGGGGTTCCCCCTGGCGCGTACACCCGATCTAAAAAGAACAAACAATATGCCGTGAGTGCGGTCCGCCTCTTGGCAAAATCAAATAATCTGCCCACACAGTCTGATCTATGGGCAAAAATCTCGGATACAGCCCATCAAGGACAACTTGATGTGGTGTATGAATTGTGGCAACAAGATCTGATCGTCGACCCGGACAATTTCGCACGAAGGAATAGATAAATCTGCCCTATAAATTTGACTTTCGCCCTTTCAGCCCATTTACCCCCACTTTTTATCCCCTCTCCCCCACTCTCTCATCGGTGCGGTGTCGCCGGTCCCCCTGATCTGTTTTGACCTGAGGCGGCCCGCCCAGGAGAGTCGAAGAAACCATGAAAGAGATCTCTCAGGAGGTCCTTGACCACATGCCCGACCCGATTGCCAGGATGGTCTGGGAGAGGTGGATCGAGGACGGTACGGCCAGACTGAAGACATACCAGAGCGAGGGACAGAAATGCAGGGCGACAACCCGATGAATGGCAGCCCCCGGATAGAATCGTGCGCCAACACTGGTTCAGAGAGGACCGCCACCACCACGTCGGTGTCCGGCGTATTAAGTGCATCGAGAGAGGTCCATGCCGCCGAACTGTTGCCCCTCTACCTGGTGCCCCCCACGATCGCGGCCAATGTGAAGAAATTCGGCGGGGCGATCAGCGAGATCCACGTCCACCGGACAAAGGGGCACGCCTATGCGGTCACTGTGGTGACGCAGGAGGAGGCGTCCGCATGAACGAGGAGATCGGGACCCTGCGCCTCGGCGCACGGGAGAACCTCCACCTTGTCATCGGGGGCGAGCACTACCGGATCGCCGCCGAGGACCTGCGGACCCTGCTCTTCCACGGCCACCCGGCCCCGGTGACGATGACCGTCGCCGAGGAGAGGGCGGGCGGGGCGGTGGTCACCGAGACGGCAATCGTCGGCTATGCCTCCATGAATCTCACGGGCCGGGCGGTGAAGGTCTTCACCGTGGCGGGGCACTTCATTGCGCCGCTTGTCAGTGTGCAGAGGGTGGCCCGGGGGGAGGCGGTCTCGGCACCGCTCTTTCCCCTGGTGGCGGAGGGGTATCCATGATCGCCACAGCCCTCGCGGCCCTGGTGCCGCCCGGGGATGTGGTGGAGGTGCGGGCCCTCTCGGACCGCTTCACCCACTCCGGCTACTTTGACGATCTCACGCGATGTGCGGAGGCCGTGGCGGCCCTGGACGCCGACCCGGACCTGAAGGGGATCTATATCACCCTGAACCGCGTGGACCCGGCGCTGCTCGCCCGGCGGGCGAACCGGGTGAAGATGCGGCTCTCCCGGAGCGATCCCACGACCTCTGACGCCGACATCCTCTCTCGCCGCTGGCTCCCGGTCGACCTCGACCCGGTGCGGCCGAGCGGGGTCTCCTCGACGGACGACGAGCACGAGGCGGCATTGCGCAAAGCGGACGAGATCGCCCTCTGGCTCAGCGACCGGGGCTTCCCCGCCCCCATCCGGGCCGACTCGGGCAACGGGGCGCATTTGCTCTATGCGGTGGACCTCGCAAACGACGACGGGGGGCTCGTGAAGGGCGTGCTCACCACCCTGGACGCCCTCTTCTCGGATGAGCACGTCACCGTGGACACCGCCAACTCGAACCCCGCCCGGATCTGGAAACTCTATGGGACGTGCTCCCGAAAAGGGGACCACACCCCGGAACGCCCGCACCGCCGGGCACGAATGCTCTCGGTGCCCGGGGAGGTGGAGGCGGTCTCTCTCGATCTCCTGCGGTCGATCGCCGCCCTCCTCCCGACCGAGGCCCCGGCGCCGACCTCGAAGGGGATCGACCTGGGGCGCTGGCTCAGTGAGCACGGCATCGGCGTGCGGAGCACCCGCCCCTGGCAGGGGGGCACGCTCTATGTGCTCGAGGACTGCCCGTTCTCAGGCGCCCACCACGACGGCGCCTTTGCCATACAGTTCCCGAGCGGAGCGGTCCACGCCGGCTGCCACCATGCCTCCTGCGGCGGCGGGGTGCAGCGCTGGCCCGAACTGCGTGAGAAACACGAGCCAAAGAAAAAGAGGGAGGAGGTGCCGCCACCTCCCCCGCCCCCTTCCCCGGCGCCTGAGGTCCGCGAGTGGGCGATGGAGATCCTCACCTACGCCGACCCCCTCCGGTTCCTGCTGGACACCTTCAACCGCGAGCACGTGGGCGACCGCATCGTCGCCGAGTGCCTGGTGATGTCCCTGGCCTCGCAGTCGGTGGAGAACACGAATGGATTGCACGTCTCGGTCTCCGGCACCTCCGGGAAGGGGAAGAGTCATGCCTGCACCACGATGCTCCGGCAGGTGCCGGAGGGCTACCGCATGGCCGGCAGCGTCTCCAACAAGGCGCTCTACTACCATGACGACCTCCGGGCCGGCACGGTCTTCCTCTTCGATGACGTGTCGTTATCCGACGACCTCCAGGAGGTTCTGAAGGCCGCCACGGCAAACTTCAGGCAGCGGATCGAGCACCGCACCGTCACCCCGGACCGCAAGCTGCAGGTCTGCCGGATACCGGACCGCTGCGTCTGGTGGCTCGCCCGCGTCGAGGACCCGGGCGACGACCAGGTGATGAACCGCATGCTCACGGTCTGGATCGACGACTCAGTCGAGCAGGACGCCCGGGTGCTCGCCCACATGAAGGAGGCCGAGGCAAGAGAGGACGGTGGCGACGGCGAGGACGCAGACCTCCCCATCTGCCGGGCGGTCTGGGATATTCTCAAGGAGGAGCGCCTCCATGTCTCGGTCCCCTATGCCGGGCGGATCCAGTTCACGGTCACGGCCAACCGCCGCAACCCGGGCATCCTTTTTGACCTGATCAAGGCCTCGGCCCTGCTCCACCGCTTCCAGCGGGAGGAGTACGACGGCGGCATCCGGGCGAATCGGCAGGACTTCGAGACCGCCGCCCGGATCTATGCGGCGATCAACGGCGAGTCCGGCGGGCAGGAGACAAAACTCACGAAGAACGAGGCCGCCGCCCTGGAGACGGTGGCGGCGATGGGCTGGACCCAGTTCACGATCCGCATGTTGCAGTCGGCCCTGGGGCTTTCCTACCACCAGACCTACCGGATCCTCAACGGCTACACCAGCCGCGGCACCACCTACTCCGGTCTCCTGGAGAAGTGCCCAGCGGTGAGTTACTTTGATACGATGATCACCGAGGACGGGCCCGGGCAGGTGGTCCGCCGGAGGGAGCACCTCTTCTCCTTCGATCCCGCGGTCTATCGCCGCTGGGCATTCGGGGCCGGGGTGTGGATCGATGAGGGGGACGACGACGACCGGGACGGTGGTCCCGGCCCCTCTGATCCTTCCAGCATTCCAGCAGGTTTGCCGCGGGATGGCAGCGCCGGACGCGAGGTCGAGAGTGTGGGGAACGGTTCTGGATCGCTTAGTACTAGTACAGATAGAGAGACGCGTCTCTCTCTCAGTACTGGAGTACAGCAACACACACACGCACATGAGCGGACCGGTGTGGGTGCGGGTGTGTGTGGGTGTGGGTGTGAACCCCGGAATGATGAGAGCGATCCACCAATCTCGGCGGAACATGGAGAACGCCGGGAACGGGCGGCACACCTCGGACCTCTGGCTGACGCCGCCCCCCGTAACCCGCTGAAAAACGGTGGAAGTGCTGAGAGGATCTTGCAGGACCCCCTGCCGGGCGTGCTGGAGCACGCCGAGTTTACGCGGGTCTCGACCGATCTGGGGCGCTGCACCCTCTGCGGGGAGGGGCGGGCGGTGTTCGTTTCTGAGGACCGCCGGACGCGGTTGTGCGAGGGTTGTTATGCCCGCCTGGTGCGGGCCTGGAATGTGCAGAAGGGGATCGCATGATCCCCCTCGACCCCCTCCAGACGCCGGCGGTGGTGCTCGGGATGGCGGGAGCGGTGCTGGTGGCCGGGCGGAGTCCTGGCGTGCGGGCGTGTGGGTTTGGTGCCTGGGTGATCGGGAACCTGTTCTGGGTGGCGTATGGGGCGGTGACCGGGAACGTGTACGTGGTGGTGATGTTCGCGTTTTACTGGGTGATGGCGGTCGTGGGGGTGAGGAATGCGGGGAAATAGTCCCTGGGTTAAGTGAAATCAGATCTTTCACACGTGATTATCTGAGCTATGAAGACATTTGTGACGCTGAAGTACGAGTTGGAGAAGACAATCAAGTCCGTATAGTGGCACTAAAATCAAAAAATCTAATTCATATGAAGGATATTGTCAAAAAGTAAGATATTATGAGAGTTTTAATCGATACTAACATTCTAATCTACCGTGAAGACGATCGATACGTCTCTCCCGAGATCAGTAACCTGATAAAGATCCTCAGCAGGACCCATACAGACGTACTGCTTCACCCTGCATCATTAAAGGATATTCATAGGGATAGAAACGAAGAGAGAAAACGGATCACTCTCTCCAAGGTAGAAGCCTATCCAATTCTTGAAAATGCCCCTGTACCCGATAAAGACGAAGAATTTTTCAAAAAAATTGGAGAGCCAAAGAGTGAAAATGATGAGATTGATAACCTGATTCTTTACTCCCTATATAAAAATGCAGTTGGTTTTTTGATCACCAACGACGACGGAATCCATCTAAAAGCCTCGAATCTCGGCATATCGGACAGGGTTTTTTACCCCTATGAAGCAATTGAACACTTTCAAAAGGATCTGCCGCCATCAGAAACTGTACCCAGACCTTTCGCGCTGAAAAAAGGTTTTGTAAGTGATCTCGATCCAAAAGATCCTATTTTTGATACTTTAAGGCAAGATTATCCAGAATTTGATGAATGGTTTACAAATGTCGCAAGAGATGGGCGTGAATGTTATTACTACAAAAAGAATGATGGAAGCCTTGGCGCATTAATGATCTATAAATTCGAGGAGGAGCCGATCCCTTCTAATCCCCCGCAGCCGTCGGTGAAACGCCTAAAAATTGCTACATTAAAAGTATCGCATGAGGGGAATAAGATAGGGGAACTGCTACTGAAGGTCGCCTTTGGAATTGCAGCAAAAAGTAATCTTTCTCAGGTATATCTTACACATTTCACAGAAGATGGAGATCGGCTGGTTTACCTGATAAATCAGTTTGGATTCAAACATGTGGGAGTGTTGCCTCGCGATATGGGTGAAGATGTTTTCATTAAGAAATTATATCCCACTGGCGATGATTGTAAGGAACTTACCCCTTTAGAGATCTCGCGAGATTATTATCCCTCATTCTATGATGGAAGTAATGTCAATAAATTTGTCGCACCTATAAGGCCGAAATTTCATCATCGTCTGTTCACCGAATATTGTGATGGTGGAAGCAGACAACTCACATTCGATGAGTCCATGGGGGACTTCATCGTAGAGGGTAACACGATTAAAAAAGCATATCTTACCAATAGCAAAATCAAAAAATTGAAAGAAGGAGATCTTATATTATTTTATAGGTCCCAGGACATCAAATCAATTACATCTTTGGGCGTTATTGAAAAGGTCCACTATTTACAGGATAACCCAGAGAAGATCATAGAAATCATCGGTAAACGGAGCGTTTATTCCAAATCTGAAATTGAAGGTTACAAAAAACCACTTACTATAATTCTATTTAAACACCATATGAATTTAAAGAATCCGGTAAAATTATCAGTATTGATAGAATCCAGCATATTAAATGGCCAACCTCAAACCATACAGCAAATAGATGATGATAAATTCAGCATGATCAAAAAAATTGGTGAAATAAATGAATGTTTTACTATCCATTAAACCGGTTTACGCTTCCAGAATAATGGCAGGGACAAAAAAATACGAGTTCCGGAGATCTATTTTTAGAAGAAAAGATATCAATTCGGTTTATATTTACTCAAGTTATCCTGTCAAAAAAATCATCGGCAAATTCACGGTAGGTAAGATCCTGGAAGACCGGCCGGATCTGCTGTGGGAGACTGTAAAAGATCAGTCCGGACTGGACGAATCCGAATTTTTCAAGTATTTCGCGGGGAAGTCAAAGGGTTTTGCAATAGAGATTGGTGAGTTTATGCCATTCAAGAATCCTATTGATCCAAGAAAGTGTTATGATAATTTTATTCCTCCTCAATCATTTTACTATCTTGACCATGATATAGAACAGATCTGCCAATCTTAATTTATAATCGCATTTCCATTCATCTCTCCCTTTTATGCGCTTGATTAATGCAGTCACCCAGTCATAAAGCGTAACAACTGCCATTAAAATCGTGCCAATGGCTACGCCCAGATTGGCAATGGTATCAATATCAAACCCAAATATCAACGTATATGGCATTTGATCCCTCAAGAATGCGAATGTGTCATTATCAAGGCAAAGTCCTCCTCCGGGATCGCCCGCATCGCCTGCCCCCTGATGTGTCCGGACCACTGCTTTTTGTTGGTGATGAACTGCAACCGCGGGATCAGGGGCTTGAACTCCAGGGGCGGGTCGAAGACCTGAACCGTCTTCAATTTAATCCGCAGGGGGAAGACCTCCTTCCCGAGTTTGGGCGGGGCGGTGAAGATCGGTTTTTCGTCTTCATAGACCTCCGAGGTGATCTCGAAGCACCCGGTGATCGCCGGGGGGAGGGTGGTATCCCTGTCGATCACCTGCTGCCCGACATAGACGAGGAGGGTGTCGCCGGGCTTTGTCTTGCTGATCTGGTTGATGGAGCGTTTCGGGACGCCCCAGATCTGCTTTCGTATTGTGACGTCGGAGTTTGTGCGGTTGGAGATGGCGAGCCAGCGGGTCATGTACTGGCAATACACCTCCCGTTCGGAAAAAGGTGTCGGGAAAAGAAAGCAGGGCGAGTACAGACGACGGAAGCACTCATTCCGGTGATGCTCTGCCATGCCCCGAACAGTGCCTCCTCCTCCGAACAAACCTTCAGAGAACCCGATCCAAGAGTTTATTTTTGTCAGGAGTCATCTATTGGTATTTACCAACCTTAGAGGACTGATTTCGCAAATGGTGACCGCCGATAAAAAATCGCTAAGCGAACAGGATATCCGGACCAGATATATCACGCCGGCGATCCGCAACGGCGGCTGGAACTTTGCGACACAGGTCAGGGAAGAGGTGAACATCACCAGGGGCCAGGTCCTCGTCCAGGGGGCGAAGGCACGCAGGGGGACGCGGAAATTCGCCGACTATGTCCTCTATTACAAACCGAACCTCCCCCTCGCCGTTGTCGAGGCGAAGGACAACAACCACGATATCGGCGATGGCATGCAGCAGGCCCTCGAATACGCCGCCATGCTCGACGCCCCCTTCGTCTTCAGTTCGAACGGCGACGGCTTCCTGATACACGACCGGACCCATACGTCCGCGAAGATCGAGCGGGAACTCGGGCTTGACGAGTTTCCCTCGCCTGCAATCCTCTGGGAGCGCTACTGTGCGTGGAAGGGGCTGGACGCCGACCAGAAACGGCTCATCACCCAGGACTATTATGTCGACAGTTCGGGTAAGGTGCCCCGCTACTACCAGATCGCAGCGATCAACCGGATGGTCGAGGCGATCGCAAAGGGGCAGGACCGGATCCTCCTGGTGATGGCCACCGGCACCGGGAAGACCTATACGGCGTTCCAGATCATCTGGCGGCTCTGGAAGGCGGGCACGAAGAAGCGGATCCTCTTCCTCGCCGACAGGAATATCCTCGTCGACCAGACGAGGACGAACGATTTCAAGCCGTTCGGGACGGCGATGACAAAGATCCAGAACCGTTCGGTGGACAAGAGTTACGAGGTCTACCTTGCCCTCTACCAGGCGGTCACCGGCGAGGAGGAGTGGAAGGACATCTACCGGCAGTTCTCGCCGGACTTTTTCGACCTGGTGGTGGTGGACGAGTGCCACCGCGGGAGCGCGGCCGAGGACTCGGCGTGGCGGGAGGTGCTGGACTACTTCGCCTCGGCGACCCAGATCGGGATGACGGCGACGCCGAAGGAGACGAAGTACATCTCCAATATCCACTATTTCGGCGAGCCGGTCTATACGTATTCCCTGAAGCAGGGGATCGAAGACGGTTTCCTCGCCCCGTTCCGGGTGATCCGGGTCGATCTTGACAAGGATCTCGAAGGGTGGCGGCCCGAACCGGGCCAGCGGGACCGCTACGGGAACGAGATCGAGGACCGGGAGTTCAACCTGACCGACTACGACCGGAGCCTGGTGCTGGAGCGGCGGACCGAGGTGGTCGCCGGGCGGGTGGCGGCGTTCCTCCGGGCCACGAACCCGTACGACAAGACGATCGTCTTCTGCGAGAATATCAATCACGCCGAGCGGATGCGGCAGGGCCTGGTGAACGCCCTGCCGGAGTTTGTGGCGAAGAGTCACCGCTATGTGATGCGGATCACCGGGGATTCGGTCGACGGGAAGGCGGAACTGGACAATTTCATCATGCCGGAGAGCCGGTACCCGGTGATTGCGACGACGTCGCGGCTGCTCGGGACCGGGGTGGACGTGCAGACCTGCAAACTGATCGTGATCGATCGAAGGATCGCTTCGATGACGGAGTTCAAGCAGATCATCGGGCGGGGGACGCGGATCAACGAGGATTTCGGGAAGAACTATTTCACGATCATGGACTTCCGCCGGGCGACCGAGCATTTCTCCGATCCCGAGTGGGACGGGCCGCCGCTGCCCGATGAGGAGTTCGAGCCGGGGCATGTGCCCACGACGCGGGATACCGAACAGGACCGCCCGAAAGGGAAACGCTATGTGGTTCATGATGTCGAGGTGGGCGTGGTGGCCGAGCGGGTGCAGTACTATGGTGCGGACGGGCGGCTGATCACCGAGTCGCTGAAGGACTATACGAGGCGGGCGGTGGCGAAACAGTATGCCTCGCTGGACGAGTTCCTGACCTCCTGGACGGGGGCCGAGCGGAAGATGGCGGTGGTGCAGGAACTGGAGGACCGGGGCGTGCTCTTCGAGGCGCTTGCCGAGGAGGTGGGCGGGGAGTTCGATCCCTTCGATCTGATCTGCCATGTGGCCTTTGACCGGCCGCCGTTGTCCCGGCGGGAACGGGCGGAGCGGGTGAAGAAGGCGTCGTATTTCGCCCGGTATGGGGAGCAGGCGAGGGCGGTGCTCGACGCCATCCTGGAGAAGTACGCCGACGAGGGGCTGGCCGACGTGGAGAGCATGGAGGTGCTGCGGGTTGACCCGATCAGCCGGATCGGGACGCCGGTGGAGATCGTGAACGGGATCTTCGGCGGGAAGGAGCGCTACCTTGCGGCGATCCGGCGGCTTGAGACCTGCCTGTACGGGGCCGAGTGCTAACCTTCTATCTGCTGTGAGCGCCAACCATTCTGGAGAGTTCGAGGTTTAAGGGTTCATGTCGATCAGCACGACCATCAAGGGCATTCAGGACATTATGCGCAAAGACGCCGGGGTGGACGGCGACGCCCAGCGGATCAGCCAGATCGGCTGGATGCTGTTTTTGAAGATCTTTGACGACCGGGAGCAGGAGTATGAACTCCTCGACGACGGGTATGTCTCGCCGATTCCGGGGCGGTTGCGGTGGCGGGCCTGGGCGGCGGATGCCGAGGGAGTGACGGGAGACGCCCTGCTGGATTTCGTGAACAATGACCTGTTTCCGACGCTGAAGGATCTCCAGCCGCGGCTCGACGGCTCCGGGGTGGAGCATGTGATCCGGGGCGTGTTTGCGGACTCGTACAACTATATGAAGAACGGGACGCTGATCCGGCAGGTGGCGAACAAGATCAACGAGATCGATTTCAACAGTTCGAAGGACCGCCACCTCTTCGGCGATATCTACGAGAAGATCCTGAAAGACCTCCAGAGTGCGGGGAATGCCGGCGAGTATTATACGCCGCGTGCGGTGACGCAGTTCATGGTGGATATGGCGGACCCGCAGCTGGGGGAGGTCGTGCTGGACCCGGCGTGCGGGACCGGGGGTTTTCTGACCTCGACGATCGATAACATCAGGTCGGCGCAGGTGAAGACGGTGGAGGACGAACAACTGCTCCAGCGTTCGATTCACGGGATCGAGAAGAAGCCGCTGCCGCACCTGCTCTGCACGACGAATATGATGCTGCACGGGATCGATGTGCCGGTGCAGGTCCGCCACGATAACGCCCTGGCCCGGCCCCTGCGGGACTATGGGCCGCGGGACCGGGTGGACGTGGTGGTGACGAACCCGCCGTTCGGGGGGATGGAGGAGGACGGGATCGAGAGCAATTTCCCGTCTGCGTTCCAGACGCGGGAGACGGCGGACCTGTTCCTGGTGCTGATCGCTCACCTGCTGAAGGACGGGGGGCGGGCGGCGATTGTGCTGCCGGACGGGACGCTCTTTGGCGAGGGCGTGAAGACGCGGGTGAAGGAGAAGCTCCTTTCGGAGTGCAACCTGCATACGATCGTGCGTCTGCCGAACGGGGTGTTCAACCCTTATACGGGGATCAGGACGAACCTGCTCTTCTTTACGAAGGGGGAGCCGACGCGGGAGGTCTGGTACTACGAGCACCCGTATCCCGAGGGCTATAAGTCGTACTCGAAGACGAAGCCGATCAGGATCGAGGAGTTCGAGGCGGAGAAGGCGTGGTGGGAGCACCGGGAGGAGAACGAGCACGCCTGGCGGGTGCCGATCGCCGAGATCGTGCGGAACAACTACAACCTGGATATCAAGAACCCGAATACGCCGGTGGAGGAGAACGGTGACCCGGTGAAACTGCTCGCCCGCTACCGGGCGGTGTCGGCGGCGGTGGAGGAGACGAGAGAGAAACTTAAGGAGGAACTGACCCAATCACTCATGCGGGCGGAGTGATCGGGGTGGAGAGGGCGATGCCGGGGGATCTGGATGCTCAACTGCGGGAGATGATGGATCTTCCGGCCGAGACCGAGTGGATTGAGTTCAAGGAAGCAAAAACCGATTATGGTTTCGACAAAATCGGCAAATATTTTTCGGCGTTGAGCAACGAGGCCAATCTGCACGGGAAGCCGGCAGGCTGGCTGATCTTCGGCGTCACCGACCGTCCGCCCAGGACGATTGTCGACTCACACTACCGCCTCACCCCGCCGGGCCTCGATCGTCTCAAGGAGGAGATTGCGCAGCATACGAATCACCGTATCTCGTTTGCCGCCGTTCACGAACTCATGGTCGAGGGGAAACGGGTGGTGATGTTCCAGATCCCTCCGGCCCCGCGTGGCGTTCCGACGACGTGGAAAGGTTATGCCTACGGCCGGAACCATGAGTCTCTCGAACCGCTTGCCCTCTATGAGATCGAGGCAATACGCCGGCAGGCCCCGCAGGACGACTGGTCGGCGGAGGTCTGCGAGAGTGCAACATTCGCGGATCTCGATCCCGATGCGATCGCCTTTGCGCGGGAGAAATACAAGGAGAAACACCGGGATCTTGCAGACGAGGTCGATGAGTGGGACGACAGTACGTTCCTTACAGAGGCGAAGGTCTGTGTTCAGGGCCGGGTGACGAATGCCGCACTCATCCTTCTGGGCAGGAGCGAGGCGGCGTCTCTCCTCTCGCCTGCCGTTGCGCATATTGTCTGGGTGCTCAGGGACGAGGGCGGGGATAACGTCGATTATGCCCATTTCGGGCCGCCGCTGATCCTCGCGGTCGACCGGGTCTTTCAGAAGGTCAGGAATCTTACGGTCCGCCATATTTCAGGGGAAACCCTCTTTCCTCTGGAGGTGACGCAGTACGACCCCTGGGTGATCCGCGAGGCGCTGCACAACTGCATCGCCCACCAGGATTACCGGCAGGCGGCTCGCATCACGGTGACCGAGCGGCCGGGTTCTCTGATGTTTACCAACCGCGGCGAGTTTATTCCGGGGACGGTGCTGAATGTGATCGAGCGCGATATGCCGCCTGACCGCTACCGGAATCCCTTCCTTGCGAATGCGATGGTGGAGTTGAATATGATCGACACCGTCGGCAGCGGGATCAGGCGGATGTTTCGGAAGCAGTGGGACCGCAATTTCCCGATGCCTGATTATGATCTCGATGAGGAGGGGATGGTGCAGGTCACGATTCCGGGCCGGGTGATCGATGAGCGCTACACCCGGATGCTGATCGAGCATAAGGATCTGACGCTTATGGATGTGATCGCCCTCGATCGGGTGCAGAAGGGGTATCCGATCCCGAAGGAGGAGCGGGATCTCCTGCGGAAGAAGAACCTGATCGAGGGGCGGCATCCGAACCTGTATGTTTCGGAGATTGTGGCAGCAAAAACCGATACACGGGCTGATTATATTCGAAATCGGTCGTTTGATAGGGCATATTTCAAGGATATGGTGGTGGAATACCTCCTGGCGTATCATGAGGCGAAGAGAGGGGAGATAGAAAACCTGTTGCTGGACAAGGTTTCCGATGCTCTGAATGAGGAGCAAAAGCGCCGGTTCATCAAGGATCTGCTTCAGGAGATGCGGAAGGAGGGGACGATCACGACGGTCGGGAGGACGAGGGGAGCGACGTGGGTGCTCACCCCCGGCACCCGGGATGATGCATGATTGGCGGAAGTATTGGGGAAGATTGGCGAAAAGATCTCAAATATTATCAGTTGAATTTCAAAATAAGCATTAATACATCGAGATCTTGAAACCGGGATTGGGGGACGATTGGGGATCGGATTGTCGAAGATTGTCGAATGGATTCCAATAATTCTGCCCGGAATCACGCAATTAACCGATATGATTCGAGATGTGAACACCTGTATTGGAGAATGATTGGAGAATGATTGGAGACAGAGATGCCATGAGACCTGAAGCCCTCCTCCTCGACCACTTCGCCGCCCTCGCTGCGGCGCCGGGGGGCGTGGCGAAACTGCGGCAACTGATCCTGCAACTGGCGGTGCAGGGGCGCCTGGTGCCGCAGGATCCGGCGGACGAACCGGCGTCGGTGCTGCTGGAGCGGATCGCGGCGGAGAAGCGGCGGCTGGTGCGGGAGGGCGTGATCAAGAAGGCGAAGCCTTTGCCGGCGGTTGATGAGGTGCCGTTTGCGGTGCCGGCGGGGTGGGTGTGGACGAGGCTCGAAGAGATTGGTACAATTAATCCGAGAAACAAAGGAATCCCGGATGACATGGATACCTCCTTTGTTCCTATGACTCTTATCTCTGAAAAGTACGGATCAAAAATATGCTCTGAACCTCGTAAGTGGAGAGAAATCAAGAATGGTGGATATACACATTTTGCTAACAATGACGTAGTTTGTGCAAAAATAACTCCCTGTTTTCAAAATGGAAAATCTGCTGTAATAGATGATCTAATTGGCGGCATAGGAGCTGGAACCACTGAGTTACATGTGTTCCGTTCACATTGCGACCTTTTAAACCCTTTTTACGTATTGATTTATCTCAAATCTCCTGGATTCATAAATAATGGCGTTTCAAAGATGACCGGATCAGCAGGTCAGAAGAGGGTTCCCAGAGAGTATTTCTCAAGGAATCCATTCCCCCTCCCCCCGCTCCCCGAGCAGCACCGCATCGTCGCAAAGGTCGACACCCTCATGGCTCTCTGCGACGCCCTCGAAGCACGGCAGGCAGAGCAGCGGGAGACGCACACGAACCTCGGCACGGCGGCGCTCGCCGCCCTTTCAGAGGCGGAGGCGTTCGAGGACGCCTGGGCGCTTGTCGCCGGGAACTTCGACCTGATCTTCGACTCCCGCGAGAACGTGGCGGCGCTGCGGCAGACGGTATTTTCATTGGCAATTAAAGGGTTTTTAACATCTGATTGGCGGTTTACACATTCAGATATAGAGCAAATTGAAGTGCCGTTTCATAATGTGTCAAAACAATCAAAAAAGAATTCAAATGAAGATGCACGGGGATTCTTCAGCATTCCAGATCTGTGGGAATGGTTGTCCACACATGCTGTAGGAGAAGTAAAACTAGGCCGTCAACGATCCCCTAAAAACCACACCGGCCCTTATATGAGACCCTATCTCCGCGTTGCAAATGTCTATGAAGATAGAATTGATACCAATGATGTTTTGGAGATGAATTTTTCACCAAAAGAATATGAGATATTTAGACTTCAGTTTGGAGATATCTTATTAAATGAAGGTCAGAGTAGAGAATTAGTGGGAAGGCCAGCGATATATCGAAATGAAGTGCCAGGAGCATGTTTCCAGAACACGTTAGTTCGTTTTCGACCATTCAAGATTGTTATCCCGGAGTATGCATTGATCGTCTTTAGGTGTTACTTGCATGCTGGAAAGTTTCTAAAAATCGCAAAACAGACAACAAACATTGCTCATCTTGGAGCAAATAGATTCTCAAAAATGCCATTCCCCCTCCCCCCGCTCCCCGAACAACACCGCATCGTCGCCAAAGTCGACGCCCTCATGGCCCTCTGCGACGCCCTCGACGCCCGCATCGCCGAGCGGGAGGAGACCGGCACCAGACTGATCGAGGCGGTCGTCGGTTCGTGCGCCTCCTGACCGCCTCCTCCCGGCGTGCCCGACCAATTGAGCACAAAGCATTTTGAAGGAGCGATCTGATCGTCATATATGGCACGGAGACGGCATACAACTTCCCCCGGCCAGTCCCCAGAGACTAAAATATTTTTTGAAGGACTCTGCGCCGGGATATTTGCCGGTATCGCTCTGAAGACCGGCATCCAGGCCGAACCCGAGGCCATTGTTGGTCAGGTATTCGAGACCACCGTCGAAGTCTGCGAAGAGATCAGCCCCGAATCTGATTTTTCCTCATTCCGGGCAATTTTTGCTGTTTTTTCTTCAATAATGGCCGTTATTGGAGCCCTAGAGATCTTTAAGATGGCTTGCGGTGCTGGTAGTGCCGCTCTGGGCATAGTTCTCTTTGTGATAGGATTTTTGATTGGATGTGTTTTCATCGTGGCCTTTCTACACTGACGCCCAGTAAAATTTCAGTACCTTCATATAGGGACAGACAAAGGGTAGTATATGGGCTATGCCGAGCGGGTAGAACTCTATAAACAGATCGAAGAAGTACGAAAGCGACCTTTGATAACCTATGTCACCAGTTCCCGTAGCGATGGTGGTGGAGGGCGCATGGGATCTGATGCAATACCGATGTTTTGCGAGCAGATCCAACGACTTCCCACGACCGCACACGGGGTCGATATCCTCATCGTCAGCGAGGGAGGCGATCCGATTGTCTCATGGCGCATAATCAGTATGCTTAGAGAACGGTTCGACAAAATCGGGGTTCTCCTCCCATACCAGGCCTACAGTGCTGCAACGCTCCTCGCCCTCGGTGCAGACGAGATCATCATGCACCCTTTCTCAAACCTTGGCCCTGTGGATCCACAACTCCATGTGGAAAAGAACAATGAGGGAAAACGGGAAGGCCTGGACTTTGCAGCCGAGGACCTCTCGCATTTCATTGACTTTGTCCAGTCTGATGTTGGGATTACAGACCAGGCACAGAAAGAACGTGCCTTCGAACTCCTCTGTAAAGAGGTTGGTACAGTTCCGATCGGAGCTGCAAAGCGAAGTTCAAACCTTGCTCTCTCCCTCGGAGAAAAACTTCTCAGCCTCCATATGGACGACCAGAACAAAGTGCGGGCGATCTCAGAAGCCCTCAATAAATCCTTTTATCATCACGGCTACCCGGTTGGACGAGCAGAGGCGAAAAAGATTGGGCTTCCTATCATAGAAGCTCCAGATGACCTTGAAACCCTCATCTGGGAAGTCTGGAAAGATCTCGAAGGAGAGATGAGATGTAATGAGCCATTCAATCCCTTTGAAGTTGCTATGGCCAACCCTGTCCTATCCCAGCAGATCGGGCCGGTGCCCCAGATACAGGTGCCGGCCAATCTCCCTCCCGATCTTCTTCAACAGATCTACCAGCAATTTTTACAGAACGTCTCTGTTGTACCTGTACAACCTATTTATTATGAGTTTTTTAACGCAACGGTCGAGAGCACGAGAATTCGAAGTGACTATCGATCAAGAATTATGATCAATGCGATCAGGAATCCAGATCTGAACATTAATATCAACGTAACACCTATGTCACAAGGCTGGAAGATAATCCAGTAAAAATGAGGAGGTGCCAGCATGTATCCAAGGATGATAAATTCGAATAACGAAGAGGGATTCATGAAATCCATCGGACCGTATCGTTTCCGCTCATCGGAAAACTCTACTATGGTCGCTGGAAGCTCGGGCTCTTTTGTCCCTCGCGGCACCTTCACCATCGGTGAAACTACAACATATAACTTAGATAGTGCCTTCAAACTGGTAGATCACGGTAAAGAAGACAAAGGACTCACCCCCGTCGAGCGGGCCGCCCTCGAACTCTCGATGCAGAGGCACAGGCGGGCATATGATCTCCTGGCCCAGCATTAATCCTACATTTTTTGGCAGTTTTTCTGAAGCCAGCATTTCACTTCATTAAGGTCATGCTGATAACACGCAACTTCACGTACATAGAGATCGATCGCCTCATCCTCAGCAGCAATATACCATCCACCTTCGAGCATGAGGATTATTTCTGCAATGGCGAGTGCGGTCCGTTTATTTCCCTGATAAAACGGGTGCCGGGAAGCAATGCCATGGAGCATCAGGGCGGCCTTAGTGCATGAATCATTGATGTAATTCATCTCATCGACGAGATAATCGAGAGTTCCGTGGTCACGTACAAGCCCCTCGGTTCCTTCGTCCTCCTGGTGTTTACTCGCCATGATAATATGGATCTGGACTTCGATGATCATTTTAACCGTGAGGTCTACCATGGATCGCTCTTTTTCCGGTTGTGTGTATGAACACTTGTACGTATTGATTTCACACACCCAGGATGTCCAGAAAGAATTGAGGACTCCTCCCTCTACTCGGGTGTCGTGAGACGGTTCCGCCCCCGGCGTCCAAGATCGTGCCGAGTGGGTCCAGGCCATCAACGCTCACGGCGGTTTTGGCACCTGGCATGCCGATGTCTCGTTCAATCCGGCCGATGTTGATGGGATCATTGCAAAATATGTGAAAGAGCAGCCTGCAAAAAAGGGGCGTCGCATGAAAAGCCCGGCCGCATGACCCGGCGCCACAACAATACCTCACTTCTTCCTATACACATTCACCCCGATCTTGATCTCCTCCCGCCCCGGCACCGACACATTCCCCTCGGTCGAGGCGATCGTGATCGACTTCCCGGTCTTCGACGCCCCAAACTCCTGTGAGAGATCGACCGTGATCACCAGCCTATCCCCGTCCACCTTCATATCGACATTTTTCATCCTCAGCAACTCCTGTAACAGACTGTAACGACGCCCCCGATGAACCTGCCGGCACCGGCCCGACCATCTCCTCCACCCCCTCGCGCACCACGATCTCCCGCGTCCACCCCTGCCCGATCTTCCGCTGCCGCCTCGTCACCAGGTCCAGCGCCTCCAGCCTCTTCAACCGTTCATAAAACCTCGTATAACACATCGGCTCGACCGCCGCGACCGCCTCATACACCCGGCCCGAGGTCGTCTCCTCCCCCCGCCGGACCATGCCCGCAAGCACAGAGAGCACCGCCCTCTCCTGGGGTGCGAGGGTCTGCACACCGGCGGTAAGGCGGGTGTGCCTGGCGACCGCAAACGCCGCCTCGACGTCCCCGACCTCCACCGCCGTCCTCCCCGCCCGCTCGGCATGGAGCACCGCCTCATTCAGGAGGTGCAGCCCCACCCGCACGTCTCCGCAGGCCACCGTCCGTTCGACGACGAGGTCCAGGACCGCCGGCGGCACAACGCCCGGATACACCCCGACCTGCAGGCGGTCGCCAAGGATGCCCCGCACCTCCTCTGCGGTATAGGGGTGGAAGGCGACCTCGTTCGGGCAGAGCACGGAGTAGGTCGCACGGTCGAGGACGCGGGAGAGATCGGTGTCGGTGGAGGAGTCGGTCATCACCACGCCGGTCCTTGCCCCGGGATAACTCTCGTGCAGGCGGAGGATGCGGGCGAGCACCTCGTTCAGCACTCCCTTCGGGGCGAGGTAGTTGGCGTCGTCCAGGCCGACGACGAGCACCGTCCCCCGCTCCGCAAGGGTGCGGCCCACCGCGGCGAGGAGGCTGGTGCCGGAGGTGCCGTGGGAGGGTGGCGGGTGGCCGATGAGGGCGGTGAAGAGTTTGGTGTAGACGGTGTGCGCCGTCCTTTCCGCCTGGCAGGAGACGAGGATGGGCACGACCCTGCAGGTCGTCTCCTCGACCTGGGCGAAGATGTAGCGGGCGGCGGTGGTCTTGCCGGTGCCGGGCGGGCCGCGGAGCACGGTGTTCAGGGGCGAACCGCCGCGGAGGGCGGGGCGCAGGGAGAGGGCGAGGGCCTCCATCTGGGTGTCGCGGTAGTGGAAGGTCTCGGGGAGGTGGTCGGCGTCGAAGAGGTCGGGGTCGCGGAAGAGCGTCTGGTCGGCCATGAGGGGGTGATGTGTCATGCGTGATGGGTGGCGGTCGCGGTATATAGGGGTGCGGCGCGTGTGGGGCGAAAGTTGAAAGTGGGGGGATGGGGCTCACCGTGATAAGTGCGTGATCAATGCGTGATAATGCGTGATCAGTGCGTGATGGTGCCCGGGGCAAAGAGGGGTAACCCTTCACCCCCACCCCATCATCTGCAGCACGATCGCCACCGCTCCCCCCACAACTCCCCCCGCCCCGGCGGCGATCTGCCTATCCCGCCTCGCCTCCCCCACCGTTTCGCTCTGCCAGCCCTCCAGGGAGCGGAGGCGCTCCTCGGTCCGGTCGCCCTGCTCCTCCATCCGTGCAAGCGTCCGGCAGATCCATTTCACGTCCCGGGCGGTCTCGGCCACCACCTCCCGGGTGCTGCGCTCCTCCATGCTCGATACAGTGTTGATAAGGCAGATTAATATTACTTATGGTAATATTGTGGTGTGCCTGTCATGCACCCGGGAGCATGCTGGCAGGAGTACCAAACCATGGCAGACTTTGTCGAGACCAGCAACACCAAGACCGCCGTCCGGCAGATCCCGGCCGCAATCGCCGATATTGCGACCTTCGAGGGGATCATCGCCGACGTGATCGCCACCAACCCCTGGGGGTGCGTGGAGTATGTGCAGGGTGGGTCCACCCATCCGGGCGTGGAGCGCAACCGCCAGTCCTACACCGTTCGGGTGAACTACGAGGACGGCGAGGGCAGCGTCGTCGGGTCGGTGAGCGCAAAGGCCCCGGATATGTCCGGGTTCAACGCCGCCGCCACCGAACTCGCCGCCAACGCCGCCCTGGAGGCGGCCATGGGCGGAGACGCCGTCCGGAACCCGGACGCCGACGCCTTCAGCTGCCAGCTGCGGTGCCATGACGCCAACGGGGAGACCTATTACGTCACCTTCGCCCGCGAGAGCGTGCGGATCACCTCGTATGAGGACGACGCCATCCTCGCCACCGTCGAGACCTGGGCGGACGGGGTCGCGGCCCTGAACTGAGGGGGGTGAAAACCCCTCTTCTCCTGTGCGGCAATCTCTCTATTCTGGGCGTAGTTTTCGATTTTGAGCGTTTAGATCTCGATATTCCGGGCTGTTTTTCGGATCGGGGTGTTCTGAGGGTATTTTTGGGATTTGAGGAGAAATGGTGCCGTTTCATCTGGAGTTCCAGGGGTGCGGAAGCGTGATCAGGAGCGATGGGTCGGAATGGTGGGGAGAGGTGACGAAAAGGGCGGGAAAACGGGCGGAAATCGGTGCGAATTGGGCCGAAATCTGGAAGGGTGTGTTCGGTCTCAGCCGGACCGCTTATGCCGTCGTCCCTGGGTTTCCCATTGTTCGATGGCCCTGATCAGGATCTGGCTCACTGACTCCTCCGGCGTCTGTTTTCTGGTGGGAGTTTTGTTCTTACGGTTCATGGGCCATCAGATATTTTATAGACGATATGTGAGGAGGAAGCCGGCTTAAACCATCCGGTTTTGTTTTTGGGAGGTTTTAAGATGGAATTCGCCCCTTTTGCCGGTTTGCGTCCCGTCTCCACCCCGGAACCCGCCGCTGCACATGTGCGGCTTTTTGTTTGTGCGACACCGATGAGGGACAACAGGAGATGGTCGGGATCGACCCCTCTCCCCCGCTCCCTATCGGTCGCTCCTCCTCCCCCCTCGGGGGGGAGGCAGTCGTTGCGATAGGGCGGGGCCCGGAAGGTCCCCGGTCATGGTGAGCACGAGCAGCAGAGCG